>CAMDOJ010000219.1 GCA_945903555.1 Chthoniobacter flavus | reverse complement strand
CGGAAAACCGAAATCTGCGAACGTGCCTACCGCACCCTTGTTGACGAGGTCGGATTTCCTCCAGAGGATATCATTTTCGATCCGAATATTCTCACTGTCGCCACCGGCATTGAGGAGCATAACGAATACGCGATCGCTTTTATTGAAGCCGCGCGGTGGATCAAAGCGAATCTCCCCTACGCCCGAGTGAGCGGCGGCATTAGCAATATTTCTTTTTCTTTCCGTGGCAACAATCACGTGCGCGAGGCGATGCATGCCGTCTTCCTCTATCATGCCATCCGTGCTGGTCTCGACATGGGTATCGTGAATGCCGGTCAACTCGGCATATATGAAGATATCCCGAAGGATCTTCTCGGCTTGATTGAAGACGTGATCTTCAACCGCAGTCCGGATGCCACCGAGCGTCTCGTCACTTTTGCGGAATCTGTTAAATCCAAGGCGGGTGGGGCAGTCGCCCAAGCTCCCGATCTGTCATGGCGGGAGAAACCTGTGGATGAGCGGCTCAAGTATGCGCTCATTAAGGGCATCGTGGACTTTATCGATGTGGATACCGAAGAGGCTTATGCCAAATACGGGAAGCCCCTCCTCGTCATCGAAGGGCCGCTCATGGAGGGAATGAAGGTCGTCGGAGATCTTTTCGGGGCCGGAAAAATGTTTCTGCCTCAAGTCGTCAAAAGTGCGCGCGTGATGAAAAAGTCCGTCGCTTGGCTCACTCCGTTCATGGAAGCTGATCGCCTAGCGAATCCCAACGCCCGCACCCAAGGTCGTATCCTCATGGCGACGGTGAAAGGCGATGTGCACGACATTGGCAAGAACATCGTGGGTGTTGTCTTGGCCTGCAATAATTACGAGGTCATCGATATGGGGGTCATGGTTTCTTGCGAAAAAATACTCGCGACCGCAGTGGAGAAAAATTGCGACATCATCGGCCTATCCGGTCTGATTACCCCCTCGCTTGATGAGATGATCCATGTCGCCAAGGAAATGCAACGTCTAGGGTTCACTCTTCCTCTGATGATTGGCGGGGCCACCACAAGTCGGGCGCACACGGCCGTGAAGATCTCTCAATATTATCCCGCCGGAGTCGTTCACGTTCTGGACGCCTCGCGCGCCGTGAATGTGGCGAGCGCGCTCCTCAGTCCTGAACAGAAACCCGACTTTCTCACGCAGTTGGAGTCCGACTATGAGGCTCTTCGTGTTCATCATGCAGGGCGTCAAGCTGGGCGCCCCCAGCTCTCACTGGTCGAGGCGGCCGCAAACAAATTTCCGACCGACTGGTCTACCATTGACATCGCGGAGCCTTCCCAAACCGGCATCATTGAGTGCCATGTCTCGCTCGAGGAACTTGTCACCTTCATTGATTGGTCGCCCTTTTTCCATGCCTGGCAATTGCGCGGGCATTTCCCCGGCCTCCTCGACGATCCCGAGATTGGCGTCGAGGCACGCAAGCTCTACGATGATGCCCGCGGCCTCCTTGATGAGATCGTGGCCAAGCAACTGTTCCGTCCGCGCGGCGTGATGGGATTCTGGCAAGCGATCAGCAACGGTGAGGATATCCAGCTTCTCGATGCGGATGGTCGCCCGTTGGAGGTCTTGCATTGTCTGCGTCAGCAAATGAAAAAGCCCAAAGGCCAGTTCAACGCCTCTCTCGCGGACTTCATTGCGCCAGCCTCCGCTGGTCGGCGTGATTTCATCGGTGCATTTGCCGTTACTGCAGGCAAGGAAGTTCACCATTTGGCCGATCATTACGAGAAGCAACACGACGACTACCTCTCAATCATGACGAAGGCCATCGGCGACCGCCTTGCCGAAGCCTACGCGGAGTGCCTGCATAAAAAAGCCCGCGAAATCTGGGGTTTTGGAAAAACGGAAAACCTCACGCCGGATGAAATTATCCGCGAGAAATACCGTGGCATCCGTCCAGCCGCGGGCTATCCATCCCAACCCGACCACACCGAGAAATGGGCGCTTTGGCGCTTGTTGGATGCCGAGCACCGGACTGGCATCACGCTCACCGAGAGCTTGGCCATGCTTCCCGCGAGCAGCGTGAGCGGGCTCTACTTCGCTCACCCTCAGTCGAAATACTTTGCTGTCGGAAAAATTGAGCGAGACCAAATGGAGAGCTATTCCGCTCGCAAGGGCCAGGATATCGACACCAGCGAGAAGTGGCTTCAATCCTACCTCAACTACGACTCCGATAGCGTTCTCACTCGTCCCTGCCTCGTTGGCGCGACCGCTTAATTCTTAAATACTCTTTCAATGAAAACAATCGTCATGGGGCATCGGAACCCCGATATGGACTCCATCTGCGCTGCCATCGGGTATGCCGAATTCAAGCGCGCGAGCGGAATGGAAAATGTGGTCGCCGCGCGATGCGGCAACACCAATGGCCGCATCGACTTTGCGTTGCACAAATTCGGTATCGAAGCGCCAGTTTTTATTGCGGATGTCTATCCCCGGGTAGAAGACGTGATGGAGCGCAATGTGGTGAGCATCCACCACGATGCCCCTGTCTATCAAGCGATGATGCGATTCGGTGAGGACAAATTCCGCGCCTTGCCGGTCGTCAATGACAACCGTGCCTGCGTGGGCATCCTTTCGGCATTCAAGCTCGGTAAATATCTTTTTCCCCCGCTGGAAAACCTTTCCTCTAGTCGCGTTGTGGATGCTTCGATTTCCCACATCCGAGATGCCATCAGAGGCATGTTGCTCAGTGGCAAAGAGGATGCCACTGTCCGTTCTAGGACTCTGGTTGTGGCGGCCATGTTGACAGAGTCGTTCAAGAAAAGACTCGAGCAACTCGATATCCCTTCCACGGTGCTCATCGTGGGTGACCGATGGAACATCATTGAGATGTCGATCAAGGCAGGGGTTCCCTCCATCGTCATCACAAACAATTTTCCCCCTCCAGACAGGGTTTTGGCGATGGCTCAAGAGAATGGTACCACTCTCATCTCATCACCCCATGATACAGCAACCACCGTTCTTCTCGCGCGGGCTGCC
>CAMDOJ010000218.1 GCA_945903555.1 Chthoniobacter flavus | reverse complement strand
GGGGAAACCTACCAGAGCCGGACAACCTACCAATTCACTGTCAGCGATTCCTTCGGGGAATGATCATCCGCGATTGAAATCGGTCTCCCCAAAAGCGGGTGGAGCTAAATGGGGACGCCTTTTACTCGGCCAAGAGATTTTTGGGCCGTGGCTCGTTCGTGGTAGAGTCCGTTTTTGAACCGGGCACTGGCACAGGCCGGTCTGCAGTGGTTGGGAGAGGTTTTTCGGCGGCGATGGATTCTGGGAGGAATTCTCCACCTCCGAGGGTGGTGACGTTGCCATCGGGGCCTAATTTCAGAAAGGGTTTGTGTCGTCGTGTTTGATTGTAGGTCTTGCGCTCAATGACCTCGCCATTGAGCCCAATGAGAGAATAAAGGAAGACTTTGGGAGCGACGTTCTGAAGAATGTTGGGGCGATTCTGGGAATCTAGGAGGATGTCTGGTGGACCCGAAGAAACGAGGCGCCCGAGTCGGTGGGTGCAAAAAACCGTGCCGGTTTTTGATTCTTGGATGCGGATGTAGAGTTGGGAACTATTCGGCAACCGGTGAGTGAGAACCGCTATATGGCGGATCGAAGCTGCTTTATTTTCGGATTCTGGAACACCGACTGTCTTCTCGTAGACGACACGGCCCTCGGTGATCTCGACATTGAGTGGTGGGGAGTTGAAATACTGGCCGAGAGAGGCAGCATAAACCGAGGCTTGGATACGATATCCCCCATATTCGGTAATGGGATACAACGGGGTGAGATTGACTGAACGGGTGATCTTTTGCCCTGCCTCAAGAGTCATAGGAAGATCCGTATCCCGCCCGGGGCGCGGGGCTACAGGGCGATTGTCGAGTGTTTCGATTTGGAAGCTGAACCAATGATTTCTGCCGCTGTCGGCGAGTTCGAGAGAAGCACCGGACAGGTTCGTGATACTGACATTCACAATGAGTGGTTCGTAGGCGATATACAGCGTCCGCTTGAGTGTGATATCGACCTGCACTTGAGCAGATGCGTATTGAAGTGACGCAAGAGCCAGCGCAACAACGATTGCCAAGCGGAAGAAGCTTGGTGGGCGTTGAGGGAGTGGCTTCGATACGATCTGACCGACCTTTGCAATATTCATCATTGCTGCACGTCGCTGGCCGTGCGGAAGCCTAGGGCATCATCACTCTGGAGTTCCGACAATTTTAATATGCGTCGAGTGGATTGGTACTCCTTTGTTTTCCAGTTGCCGCCACGAATGACGGGATTCCTAGGTTCTTCGCCAATCGAGGATGTCCATTCGGAGACGTTTCCAGCCATTCCGAATACGCCGTAGCTGCTTTTATCCGTTTTCGGAAAATTAACTAGGGTGTAACGCTTGCCTCCATCCTTCTCTCCACCAGCTTTGGGATTGGGGGTGAAATCGAGGCCTGTATTAGCTCGCTCAGGCTTGTCTTCATTACCCCAAGGATAAAGGCCTTTGCTTTCGCCTCGAGCGGCTTTTTCCCATTCTTGCTCTGAGGGAAGGCGTTGGCCTTTCCACTTGGCATAGGCATAGGCGTCATACCAATCAACACCGAAAACTGGGGAATCCAACGTGAGAGGGGCATCGTGATACTTGCCCCATTTGCGTGCGCGGGTGTAGTAGCCTGGCATAGGCGGCTTGAGTTCATTCATGTCTGCCCAATCGGCAGGAACGTGGGTCTTCCCTTTAGGTTGATCGGGGCTATCAAAGGAAGTGGCCTTGTCTGGGTTTTCCTTCAGGAATTTAAGGAATTTATCATACTCGTCTATGGTGACCTCATATTTGGAAATGTAAAAAGTCGGGAGCGTCATGGTCTTATCCTGGTATTGGAACTCACCTGAAGGGATTTCGATCATGGTGCCGAGATCCTTGATGGAGACATCGGTTCTGGTCACCGCATTATAGACTGCGAAGCAAGCAGCGAGGGTGAGTGTCAGCGAGAGTGCGCTCGCGAGCATAACGTTGCGTCGGTTTTTTTGTTTTGTTTCCACCACCGCTTTGTTCATCACCAAATCTTTAGCTTGGATTTTTAATGCATCCGCTGGTGCAGACTTTGGCATTTTGGATGAGGCGAGATCAGCGATGGACTTCCATGTCGGAAACGATTGAGGACTACTTGCCATCTTGGTCGCAATCTCCTTCGCGGAAATCGATGCGGGCGAGTTATCGATGGATGGGAGTAGCATTTTCCCAATCACAGATATTTCTTCCGCAAGTGTGGAAAGGTTTTCGCGAAGCTCGCAGGCGATATTGGAAATTTGGGGAGGTTGGCCCGATTTGATGAGAATATGATGGGGGGTCCAATCGAGATGGGAGATTTTTTCTTTAGCAAAAAAATCCGAGACATCGGCGATGACTTTGATCGTTTGGAGGGCCGTTTTAGCGTCGATTGTGGTTCCTTGATCTTGGAGTTGGGCGAGTGTGGGGCATCCCACAAATTCGCAAGAGTAGAAGTGAGTGCCATTGGTCTCGCCTCCCTCGTACACGGAAGAAACCATCACATTCGATACGCGGGCTTTCGCTTTGGCATCGGCTTTAAAGCGTTGGACGACCTCGGTATCTTGAGCGGCTTCGGGGTTCAACACAAAAAGATTCACCTGACGATCCACATTGGTTTGCTTGGCGCGATAGATGGTCTTCAAATCTCGCTCTTCGAGTTTCGCCTCAATCGTGTAATTCCCTAGAGTGGTGCCAACCAATTCGTCTGGAGGCATGTCCGGTGTTGGAGTGAAGACTGGAGCCGGTCTGGCGGCGACGGCAACAGCGGGTCTGGCAGCAACGGCAACAGCGGGTTTGGCGGCGACGGCAACAGCGGGTCTGGCAGCAACAGCAACAGCGGGTTTGGCGGCAACGGCAACAGCGGGTTTGGCGGCGACAGCAACAGCGGGTTTGGCGGCAACGGCAACAGGGGGTGTGGCGGCGACGGCAACAGCGGGTCTGGCAGCAACGGCAACAGCGGGCGTTGGCTCAGGCGTTGGCTCAGGCGTTGGCTCAGGCGTTGGCTCAGGCGTTGGCTCAGGCG
>CAMDOJ010000217.1 GCA_945903555.1 Chthoniobacter flavus | reverse complement strand
ACCAACGGAAATCGGGATCACCTCGCTTGTGCGCGTGAGGGCCATTCGGATATGTGAAGTCATGTCATCCGGTCCCTCCATCGTGTGCACATACCCCTCCCCCTCTTCGGGAACCATACGCTCAAAAAATGAGACCAGGTCTTGTGCGGCGGAGGGATCCGCATTTTCAAAGATCACCAGACTGGCGCTCGTGTGACGCACGAAAACAGTCACCGTTCCGTCCCGCACTCCCGAATCCTTCACCGCACGTGCGACCTGCCCAGTCACCTCATAGAGACCCTTTCCGTTCGTCTTAACTTCAAAAAATGTTGTTACCGATTTCACGTTCCCTTTTTATCCCACACCGGCCTTCAAATGCACAAAAAATCATTGCGCGTGACTCAAATTCTGGTTGAATTAGCTCTCAGATTAGTAATGCCCTCGGCGTTACAAAATTCTATGCGCGGTTAGCTCAGTGGTAGAGCACCTCCCTGACACGGAGGGGGTCAGAGGTTCGAAACCTCTATCGCGCACCATTTTCCCTCCCCGCTCCCAACTTTGGAAAAAGCCTAAAATCTAGCTCAGCTGGCCTCACTTTAAAAACAGCGGGTTTTTAGCAGTTGGATGGGATTGGGAAAAGCTTGTGAGAAATTGTGATAAATTTCTTCGCGCCAATCTACCCTCCGACCCAACGATCCCGCAATTATTGGGTAGTGAATGCAGCTGAGTCCTCGCGATTATCTCGGCGCGGGACATCAATTGGTAGGGCCGCCGCGCTCTCCGAGGCGTAGGCTACGAACCGGAGGCCGTCAGGGCCCCTGAGTTCAGGCGGTGCAGTCGCCGTTTCTCGGAGATCGGGGCGGCTCCAGCCTATGCGCTTCGCGACTCCGGCTTGGCAAGCCGCCGCAGGGAGTCGGACGGCGGCGGCGCGCCATCCCTACCCTCGGGGGAACGAGGGCGCTTTGGTGCGGCAGCACCCTTCGTGTCAATTGGTAGGGGCGCCGCGCCGTCGGGGCCCCTGACTTTAGGCGGCGCAGTCGCCGTTTCTCGGAGATGGGGGCTTGGCCGTCTCTCCGTGCCGTGTGGGTGCACAAAAAAGAGGGGCTGTTGCCAGCCCCTCGATGAGGAATTTGGTATTGGAGTCTCGAGACTCTTAGCGTTTCGAGAACTGGAAGCGCTTGCGGGCGCCGGGTTGACCGGGCTTCTTACGTTCTTTCATGCGTGGGTCACGTGTGAGGAGACCTTCCGCTTTGAGTGGTATGCGAAGCTCTTCGTTCACCTCGAGAAGGGCGCGGCTGATGGCGAGACGCATGGCGCCTGCTTGGCCATTGATTCCACCACCCGAGGCTTTCACCACGAGATCGTAGGAATGAATCCCGCTAGCGATCTCCAAAGGACGGAGAATTTGGTTTTGAAGCGAGATGCTGACAAAATAATCTGTGAAGTCGCGACCGTTGACTTTGATCGCACCTGTTCCAGGTTGCATGCGAAGGGCTGCGACAGATGTCTTGCGGCGGCCGGTTGTTTGAATGGGTTCGGATTTGCTCATGCTATTCGGATCTTAGACTGTTTTTGGATTCTGTGCGGTGTGTGGGTGCTCGGAGCCGGCATAAACCTTGAGTTTACCGTAGAGGGCGCGACCGAGGCGGTTGTGCGGGATCATCCCACGAACAGCACGCTCAATGATGAGCTCAGGACGACGCTCGCGGCGGGCGCGAAATGTCTCCGTTTTGTGGCCGCCCACATAACCGGAAAAGCTCATGTAGGTTTTTGCTACTTCCTTTTTGCCGCCGACGGTAACCTTGGAAGCATTGAGAACGACCACGAAATCGCCCGTGTCGACGTGAGGTGTAAATATAGCTTTGTTTTTTCCACGAAGCAGGTTGGCAGCTTGGACGGCGACGCGACCGAGAGGCTGGTCGGCGGCGTCAATGACCCACCAGTTGCGCTTTACCTCTTCGGATTTGGCTGAGTAAGTTTTCATCTATGATTTGTTGAGAGTCGGGAAGTGTGCAGGAGAGAATTCGGTATGTCAAATGAAGACGCCAATTTTTTTAAACTTTCTTGAGTGGTGGGCTGAGGGGTGATTGCAACTGCGATCCTAGGACGACTACTGCTGGCGAACTACAGCCATAAGGCCTTTGGTATTTTTTGATAGCGGGCCAATATTCCAGAGCAAGAAGCCTCCATGAGAGCGGGGGGTGATGTTTTTTTCGATTTTAAGCTGGGTGGTGATTTCAGAGACAGGCCATTTGTGGGAGATCAGTCGATCAACGGCGATGCCTGGGAGAATCGGGATATTGCGGGGATTAACTTTGGGATTCCTCCACCAGCGTAACAAGGATGAGAAGCTTTGGGGACCGCCCTCCTTCCAGTAAAGCTGAGGGGCCAGATAATCCACCCACCCAGCACGCATCCACGTGACAGGATCCGAAAAAAGCTCATTGAGTTGGTCGACTCCCGCTTTGACGTCGGCTGGGGCACCTTTGGTGTAGATGCCGAAAGGACTCACCCCAAACTTCAAGCCGGGCCTCACTGAGTGCACTGTCTGGCTGATCTCGCGAATGAGGGTGTTGACGTTACTTCGTCGCCAGTCGGCCTTGGAAAGAGCGCCGCCGGAGGAACGGTAGGCGGCGTAAGTTTTCTCATCTGGAAAACGCGGGGGTCCCCCCTTGGCCGTGGGATAGGGGTAGAAATAATCATCCAAGTGAACGCCAGCGAGATCGTAGCGGGTCACGAGATCGCGGACGACCGAGTTGATGTGACTGCGTACCGCAGGAGCACCGGGATCCATCCAAAGCACAGTGCCGATCTGATAAGTGAATTGGGGGAAGCGTTTGCTCACATGCAACGGAGATCTCGGCAGCGATGCGTTGGCAGCGGCACGGTAGGGATTGAGCCACGCATGCACCTCGAGACCGCGCCGATGGGCTTCGGCGATAAAAAAAGCTAACGGATCATAGCCGGGCGAGCGACCTTGAGTGCCAGTGAGGTAGCGGCTCCAAGGCTCGATCTGCGATGAGTAAAGAGCATCCCCCTC
>CAMDOJ010000216.1 GCA_945903555.1 Chthoniobacter flavus | reverse complement strand
TGAGCTGGTGCGCTCATGGTGTTTTGCTTCTTGGCCATCGTCACCTTGTGTTCCAACGCCCGCTGGCTCTTATTCGGCGAAGGCGGGGCGGAGGTGAATGTGAGCTTGCGCTTGGCCACGATGGATTGAACGACAAAGATCATGGCAATGATCCCAATCAAGACGTGCACAATGACACTGATGAAAAGGAATCGTCGCTCGGTCAATTTTTTCCATAATTTTCGAGGGAGGGACTGCGGCTCATCTGGTGGCGGGACATACCTCTCCAGTGGGGGGTTGGAAAATGCGGGGGCTATCGACTCCGCTTCGTCACTCAGGGGCGCGGTATCCTCTGAGCTGGACTCCGTGGGCGGTGCCGCCAAAACCTGAGGTGCCATTTTGGAAATGGCTTGAGTTATGGGAAGTGGCGGTATGTTTGCCTTGGGAACCTTATGGGGATTGAGCGCAAGCGGCACGGTGGGCAAAATAATCGCTTGGGTGCGCTTCAAAACCGGCATCGTTTTTTCCAGTGGCGACGCGGCGCGGATCACGGCTGCACCGGCGGATTGGTGTAGCATCGCAAGCGCTTCGAGGGAGCTGGAGGGACGATCGCTGCGTTCTAACGAAAACAATTGCTCGACCCACATGGTCAACGCTACCGGCAAATCCGGACGCAAACTACCCAGAGGACCGAAGCGATGCCTGAAATGGGCAGCGGTCACCTCAGTCACACTTCCGCCTTTAAATGGTCGCTCCAGCGTGAGCGCTTGGTAAAAAACACACCCCAGCGAATAGAAGTCCGTGCGCAAATCCAGGGGCTCATTGCCGAGTTGCTCGGGGGACATTGCGTAAATCGATCCCACGACCGCTCCGTTGTGGTCGATCGTCTGGAGCGAGGGTTCCTCTGAAACCCGAGATTGGCCGAAGTCGAGAATCTTCACGCGGTAGCCGCCCTCGGCCAAGGGCGCGAGCATGATATTCCCCGCCTTCACATCGCGGTGGACGACATTTTTTTCATGAGCGGCCGCGAGTCCCTGCAGGCACTGCGTGGCGAAATCACGGAAGGTCTCCTCGCTCATCACCTCCACCAAGTCCTCGAGTGTCGGCCCCAGCACCAACTCCATCACAAAAAAAACCTCCACCCCCTGCTCGATAATATCGTAGATCATCACGATATTTGGGTGGATGAGGTTCGCGATGATACTGGCCTCGCGCAGGGCTGAGTTATCTCCGGCAGGCATCCGCTTGATGGCCACCCAGCGTTCGAGTTTCGTGTCGTAGGCCAGGTTCACGGTGCCCGATCCGCCCGCCCCCAGCACCCGATCTATGGCATAACGCCCATTCCCGACAAATTCTCTTTCTGGCTCGGCGCTCATTGGTTCCTAGTCATATCATTGTCCCTTTAAAGTTAGACTTTGCAGCGGAAAAGAAGGGGGGCGTGGCCGTCTCGGCCGTGTGGAGACTGGCCTACTTTCTCGCACCCTGCCCATCGTAACCAAGGAGCACGCCAAAGCACACAGGCGGTACCTCCAGCTCGGAGAGCCTACGGATCGGAGAGACGCACTGTATCCCTCTCCTAAAATCCAAAAGCAAGTTGCTTTTGGTATCACTCGTCCTCCGTGACGGTAAAGCTCACGCTGTCGATCTTGGCGACGGCGAGGGCATTGAGGACATCGACGGTGCGGCTGTATTTGGCCATGCCCTCACTGACGATCGTGACGATGACGGGAGTCTTGGCCGCATCCGCATTTTGCTTCAATCGCAGAAGGGTGCCCTTGAGTTGTGGCAGATCATGGCCGGTCGAGGAATCCGTGGGCACATTGGAATCCATGGGCTCATCATTGATGCTGATTTCGCCGCTCTCGGTGATGTTGATCATTTGTTCATCCACAAAATCGGTGCCGCCCGAGGTTTCGGCGACGCCGGGAAGTTGGCTATTCAGTTCCTTTTCCACCTTCACCGCGCCAGCCATAACCATGAAAAAGAGCATGATCACAAAGACCACATCGATCATCGGCGCAATCTGGAAGCCTACCGAACCTTCATTGGAATTCATGTCGAGACGTTTCATGGCGGATTAGTTTTTGCTCGCTGCGGAAAAGGAAATATCGGAGATGCCCGCCTCGGCGGCGGCGTTCATCGCCTGTGAGACATAAACGGCAGGCACATCACGGTCGCCGCGAATGACGCACCGGAATGTCGGGTTTTTTCCCTCAAGGATTTTGTGGTCTCCGGCTTGTTTCGCTGACTTGATCAAGGGCACAAGCTCACTGGTCTGCGCGAAGACCTTTTCATCATAAACGAAGGCGGCTTTTTTTGTTTCGGGGTTCCAGCGGACATTGAGAATGACTTGGGCGCGCTGGCTGTCTTGCTTTTGGGCGTCTGGAGCCACGGGAAGTTTGATGCTTTTATCGACCTTGAGGACTTGGGCGGAAGTGAGCGTCATAAAAAAAATGAGGAGCACTAAAAGCACATCGATCATGGGTGCGACCTGGAATTCCGGTTCGCTACCGTCGCCACCTCCTCCGCCCCCGCCCATTTAGAATACCTCCTTGCGTGTGATGTGAGTTGCCATGGCCTCGATCAAGCGGGGGTTTCGTCCTCTGTGTCTTCAGCGGCTACGCTATCGTTCGACCAGACTGGCATGGCGGCGTAGAGTTCCTCATCCCCTATATGGACCCCAGCAAGCGCCTCGTAAGGCATTTTGCGGAAGAGAGTGCTGATGATATCCTGAATATGGTGCATAACGGACATGGTGCGGTTGCGAATATAGTAAAACGCACCGAACGCCGGGATAGCAATAAAGAGACCCGAGGCCGTAGCCACGAGCACTTCGCCGATCGCACCAGAAAGGCTCGAGGGGTCACCGATACCTGAGGTCGCCAGAGATCCGAACGCCTTCATCATTCCTGTCACGGTGCCGACCAACCCAATCATCGGCGTGCAAACACCGATAACCGAGAGGTAGCTGATCCATGTCTGGATCTTGGCGTTTTCCTTTCCCAGTTCGGCAACAATTCCCTCCTCCACATCATGCTTACCGTCGCCAAGCAGGCT
>CAMDOJ010000215.1 GCA_945903555.1 Chthoniobacter flavus | reverse complement strand
ATGGATTGTCCCTCGTATATTCCATCTGTAATGACTACGAAAAATGTCCTCATCCTTGGCGGCGGGTTTGCCGGTCTAGAGTGCGCGAAACGCCTTCGGGATGAAAAAATTCGCGTCACACTTGTAGATCGCTGGAACCATCATCTTTTCCAGCCACTACTCTATCAAGTCGCATCAGGTGGGTTGGCCATGGCGGAAATCGCCCAACCGTTGCGCAGTATCCTTTCACGCCAGAAAAACGTAACCACGATCATGGATCATGTGGTTCACATCGATCTTCAGTCAAAGCAGGTCCAGCTCAAGGATGGTGTGCTCGGGTACGATTATCTCGTTATCGCTCTCGGTGCCAAAACCAGCTTCTTTGGTCACGACGAATGGGCGCAGCACACGCTGGGTCTTAAAAGCCTCGACGACGCAATGGCCATCCGCAAAAAGGTGCTGCTTGCCTTCGAAAAGGCCGAGTCCGCCGTCGATCCAGCGGAAGTAAAAAAGCTTCTCACCATGGTCGTCGTGGGTGGCGGACCCACCGGCGTGGAGATGGCCGGCTCACTGGCTGAGCTTTCGCGTATCGTCCTCAAAGAAGACTTTCGCCAAATCGACCCCGCACAGACAAAGGTCCATCTCATCGAGGCTGGGCCAAAACTGCTGCCGTTGTTTCCGGGCGGACTCCCCGATTATACCCGAGAGCGCTTGCAAACCATGGGCGTGACCGTGCACCTGGACTGCCCTGTCAGTGAAGTCGGTGAGGGCTATGTCATCGCTGGAGGTCAGCGTATCGACAGTGGGATCGTCATTTGGGGCGCGGGCGTGGAAGCCAGCGAAGTGACACGCACACTTGCCGGCATTCCGCTGGACCGTGGGGGCCGCATCGAGGTTCGACCTGATCTAAGCCTTCCTGGATATCCTGAGGTATTCGCCGCTGGCGACATCGCCGCCTTGACGGACAAGAACGGTGTTAAAGTGCCCGGAGTCTCTCCCGCCGCGATCCAAATGGGCAACTTCATCGCTCGCGTGATTCAAAACGAATCCACCGTCAGTGCCCGCCCTACCTTCGGTTATTGGGACAAGGGGAGCATGGCCACCATCGGACGAAGCGCCGCCGTCGTTAGCTTTGCCGGCATCCAGATGCGCGGATTCATCGCCTGGCTGATGTGGCTTTTCGTACACTTGGTTTTCCTTATGAACATGCGTAACCGCATTTCAGTTTTCCTGCACTGGGTGTGGTCCTACTTCACTTGGCAGCGTGGTGCACGAGTCATCCAGTCCTCGCGCAACCCCTGATCTCGTGAATGGCCCAGCCACTCCATATCATTTTTCCAGCTTGTGCAGAAAGACATCCATGTTAATTTTTGCTTGCATGAAATCAAAACAACTCAAACACCTCAGTAACATTTGTTTCTTCCTCGGATTCGCGTCGATTCTGGGATCAATTGCAATCTGGTTTCTGACCGGGGGAACCACTGAGGTTTCGCAAGCTCACGCCGAGCGGTTTGGAATTTTCGTCGGCCTCTGGGCACCGACTTTTCTCATCCTCTCGAACCGCTTCGACCGCTACGCAGATCGGGCTTCCTGAGTTCCCATAAACCGATTCCATCCGCGGATTTGGGGCCATCAATCGCAATCTAAAGGCGTAGCGGGTTTTTTTGAGTGGAAATCCCTATATTTCTTCAGCTTGACGTTTCCCCACCAACATAGATGCCTAACTAACTTGTCCCATAAAATCGATTACCCTTTCCTCATTGGTGCTTTCGTCAGTCTCATCGCGAGCGTCGCAATTTGGTTCCGAGTAAGCCCCGATTACGGTCTGTTTGTTGGCATCTGGGTGCCGAGTATCTTCAGTCCATGGGTTGGGGTTCGGGTCGTAATTTTGTCTGCTGGCATCAAAACAAGAGAAGTACAAGAGGCTATGGTTCTGAATCTTCCTATTGGGCTTAATGGTGAGCTTCGTGATCGCGAAGGGACTGATACAGACGCGTATTTGTGTTGCGGAGGAACTGGCAAAACAGGAACCTCCAGTTGAAGAAAAGGTCAAAGGAGAAAAATGGGAAGCCTTCTCCGCTTAATATCAAGCCGCATGGATGATCCAGCGATCCACTCACTTTCCAACTCTGAGCTCGCGGGTAAGGTTTTCCTCCGCCTGCGTCCCTATCGCAGGCGACTCATCGCCTCGCTGGGTATCCTGGTCTTTTCCGTTCCCTTTATCAATTTTCATCCCCTCGTCTGGGCATGTGTAGCCGATGGGCTCGTTGGGAAGACCCTCACGCCGGGCAGGCTCTCGATGTGGCTAGTGATCATGTTTGGCACCTATGTCATCGGGGCGGTTGCGAGTGCCGTGCATTCCTACCTGATGGAAAAAACGGGGCAGGCTCTCGTCCGCGACTTGCGCTGCGAGCTTTTCGCGAAATTCGAGTCCCAATCGCTCGGCTACCACCGCGATACAAGCACCGGCGAACTCGTCACCCGCATCACCAGCGATGTCGATGCGATGGAGCAGTCCGTCCTCCAAGGACTGACGGGTCTTTTGGAGGAAATCGTCACCTTCATTGTCGTTGCTGGAACGGTTCTGTGGATCAGCCCGCTGGTTGGTGGGGCGTCGATTCTGCCACTGGCCTTCGCCTTTATTTTCATTCGGAAATACAATCTCCGAGTGAAAAGCATTTATGAGGGTGTCCGGAAAAAACTCGGGCATATCGGATCCTTCGTGCAGGACAGGCTCGCAGGAGTGCAGGTGACGCAATCATTCGCGCGCGAGGCCGCCGAGATGCAAACCTTCGACGAACGTGCCGTGCTCTTTTACGATGCCAGTGTGGGTGCTAGCCGGTTGCGCAACACCTACTTTCCCATCGTCTCCATCTTCGGCTTTATCAACAATCTCATCATGCTAGGGCTCGGAGCTTGGCTTATCATGCAGGGCAGCGAACTCTTCACCCTCGGTGCGCTGCTCGCTTACCGGGGCTTTTGGTGGCGGCTGCAAAGTCCCATCCGCACGATCGCCCAGACCAGCGATATCATGCAACGTGCGAGAGCAGCGGCGCAAAGGGTCATCGAGTTGATCGACA
>CAMDOJ010000214.1 GCA_945903555.1 Chthoniobacter flavus | reverse complement strand
ACCCTGTCGAAATCGCCGCAGAAGCCCACTATCGCTTGGTGACGATCCATCCCTTCATCGATGGGAATGGCCGAACCGCGCGGTTGCTGATGAATCTGATCCTTCTCCAAAATGGTTATCCACCGGCTCTGATCCGCACACGCGACAGGGTGCCGTATTTGAAATCCCTTGAGCAAGCCCAACTCGGCGGGAGCAAGGAGGACTACTTGAAAATCATATCCAGAAGTGTGGAACGATCGTTTGCGATCTACTTCCAAGCTCTAGGCGGTGAAGGACCGAAAGAGGTTATCGAGTCGAAACTCCTCCGTATCGGGGATCTAGCGAAGAAAACAGGTGAGACCCTCGCCACATTGCGGCACTGGATGAAACAGGGTTTGCTAGAGCCTGCGGATACGACGGAGGCGGGGTATCAACTTTTTGAACCCGAGACGGCTGAACGGGTGGGGCGGATTCGCGAATGGCAAAGCGATCGCCGGACGCTGGCGGAAATCCGTCAAGAGCTGGAAAAGAAGGAAGTTGAAGGTTGATTGAACGCCGCGCTCGGCGAAAGAGTCGTGCGTGATTCGAGCTTTGTGTATTGAGTGAGAAGAGGAGTTTAGTTTTCTTCGCGGTATTTGCGGGTGATCCACAGCGCTAGGATGAAGACAAGGAGAAGGATGGAGCCGAGGGCTGCGCCGAAGGGTTGGTTGCGCCCGGAGGTGAATTGTTTGAAAATCACCTCGCCGATGGTGGGATTGGTTCCACCGCCCATGAGAGTCGTAATCGCAAACATGGCGATCGAGGGGACAAATACGAGCATGGCTCCAGCGGCAATGCCGGGGCGGGTGAGGGGGATGATGACTTGCGAGAAGGCACGGATGGGGCCTGCTCCAAGGTCATAGGCGGCTTCGATCAGGGCATTGTCCAGTTTCTCAACGCTCGTGTAGATGGGGAGGATCATGAAGGGAAGAAAGTTGTAAACCAGTCCAAGCACAATCGCGAAGGGGGTATAAAGAATCTCCGCCGAGTGAGAGAATATCCCTGCCGAAACGAGGAGGCTATTCAAGAGACCGTCTTTGCTCAGGATCGTGATCCAAGCATAAGTGCGAATCAAAAAACTCGTCCAAAATGGCACCATGACGAGCATCAAAAGCAGTCCGCGCCACTGGATTGGAGCGCGCCCGATGGTGTAGGCCACCGGATAACCCACGAACAGGCAAATGAGCGTAGTGAGAAGCGCGTACCAGAGAGAAGAGAAAAGGACCTTCAGCCAAAGCCAATCAAAGGCGCGAATGTAGTTTTGAAATGTGAAATCGTAAACGATGCGACCAAGGGCATCCCGTTCAGCAAAACTCACCACCACGAGCATCACGGTGGGGGCGATAACGAATAAAAAAAGCCATGCCAAAAGCGGCATCAAGACCAGCCAAGCTAGAGGGCTTGGATGCCGACGATAGACGCCCGTATCTCGAATGCCCGAAACAGCTGCAATCAAAGACATGATTTTAGTTTGGCAGCGGCGGAGCACACGAGGCGACGGGAACAAATGACGCCCGACACCCGTGTGCTGCTCGATGTCGTGTTACTGGGCTTTAAGTGAAGTGACTAATTCATCAACCTTCGAACCTTGGGTGCCGATGTCACGGAAGACCTGCATTTTCGCCATTTCCTCATCGCTTGGGAAGCTGGCCTTATTTCGGATTTGTTCCTCGGTGAGGATTTTGCGCGCGGCAAGGTTGGGGTTCGTATAGGGGAAGGCGTCCGAGATTTGTTTGCTGATATCCGTGCGAAGGATGAAGTTCATGAAGGCTTCGGCATTATCGACGTTTTTCGCGGTTTTTGGAATGGCTAGGCTGTCGATGAAGAGGTGTGTGCCTTCGGCGGGAATGATCCAGCGGAATTTCGGGTCGGATTGAAGGAGGATGGCGCCTTCACCGCCCCAAACGACTCCGATGGCAACATCGCCATTGAGGAGCGCTGTTTTGGGGCTATCGGAATCGAAGACTTTCACCATGGGAAGCCAATTTGCGAGCACGGGTTTCACTTTTTGCAGATTCGCATCGCTCACGTCATTGATCGGGAGTCCTTGCGAAAGGAGGGCCCAAGCGGTGATCTCGCGGGCATCATCGAGGACGACGATCTTCCCTTTATTTTCAGGCTTAAAAACATCCGCAAAACTCTTGATGTCATCCTTGATTAAGTCGGTGTTGACCACGATGCCGACTGTTCCAGCCATGAAGGGGACGCTGAAGCTATTATCCGGATCGAAGCCCATCTTGAGGAACTGCGGCGCGATATTTGAGAGGTTCGGGATTTTGGTCTTGTCGATGGGGTGAAGGAGCTTCTGAGCGATGAGCGCCTCAACCACATATTCGCTCGGCTGGATGATATCATACTGGCCACCGCCGGCGGTGAGCTTCGCAAGCATTTCTTCATTCGAGGCATAGTTCTCCACCGAGACTTGGATACCCGTCTCCTTGCTGAACTGGTCGATCACCGATTGCGGGATGTATTCCGACCAGCAGAAAACGCTGAGTTTTTTTGCTTCCGGGGCTTTTCCGCAACCGACCAAAAAGGCGGTCAATGCGGACAGGAGGAGTGTTGTGGTTTTTTTCATGGTTTTTTGTTTCTGCTAAAAAAGTAGCTCCCAAACGCGAATAAGAAAGTCACAAGAATGAAAATGGAGCTGAGTGCGTTCAACTGGGGATTGAGCCCCACTTTGGCCATGCCATAAACTTTCAGCGGCAATGTCTGAGATTGCGCGCCCGAGGTGAAGACACTCACGATGTATTCGTCCAGCGAGAGGGTGAAGGACATTAAGGCTCCCGATATGATGGCAGGCATAAGATAGGGAACGATGACTTTGCAAAAAGCCTGTAGGGGCGTGGCGCCGAGGTCCATGGCGGCTTCTTCCAGAAATGGATCCAGACCTTGCAGGCGCGCCTGAACACCCACTAGCACAAATGGAAAACAGAATGTCGTGTGAGCGATAGTGAGAGTGAGGAAGCCCAGCGGCAAATGAAGAAATTGAACGAATAGCACCAGCAGGCTCACTCCCATGAGGACCTCAGGCATCACCATCGGTA
>CAMDOJ010000213.1 GCA_945903555.1 Chthoniobacter flavus | reverse complement strand
AACGGCATACATCGAGGCCATCACGGCCAAAAGCACCTGAGCGGTGCAGATGTTGCTCGTCGCCTTATCGCGGCGGATGTGTTGCTCGCGGGTCTGGAGAGTGAGGCGCAGAGCGGGATTGCCGGCAGCGTCCTTCGAAACACCCACGAGACGGCCTGGGAGACGGCGCTTGTGTTCATCGCGCGTGGCGAGGAATGCGGCATGGGGTCCACCGAATCCCGGTGCAACACCAAACCGCTGGCTCGAACCAATCACGACATCCGCCCCGCATTCGCCGGGCGGCTTGAGAAGGGTGACGGCCAAGAGATCCGTAGCCACAATGGCCAACGCGCCGGAGGCGTGGGTGCGCGCGGTGATTTTTTCGAGATCGCAGATGGATCCATCCGTGCCGGGGTATTGGAAAAGAGCCGCGAAGACAGGCTCTGTCGGGCCTTGCTCCGCAGGGCCTGTGAGAATGCGGATGCCGAGCGGTTCGGCGCGGGTTTGCAGCACGGCGAAGGTCTGTGGGTGCACGTGATCAGCCACGAAAATAGCATCACCGCCCTTGATGTCGTGACAGAGGGCCATGGCCTCGGCGGCGGCTGTGGATTCGTCGAGAAGCGACGCATTCGAGATCTGCATTCCCGTGAGATAGCAGACCATTGTTTGAAAATTCAGCAGCGCCTCGAGGCGACCTTGGGCGATTTCGGCTTGGTAGGGTGTGTAGGCGGTATACCAACCCGGATTCTCCATAATGTTGCGGCGGATAACCGTAGGCGTGTGCGTGCCGTAAATTCCCATCCCGAGATGCGAGGTGGCGACTTTATTTTCGGCCATGATCGAGCGCAGTTCTTCCAGAGCGGCTTCCTCCGAGAGGGCCTCGGGCAAATCAAGATCGCGGGGCAGACGGATCGCGGCGGGCACGGTTTCCTCAAGGAGAGTGTCGAGCGAGCGGGCGCCGATGGCCTCGCACATGGCTTGGATTTCTTTGGAGTCAGGGCCGATGTGGCGATGGGCAAATGCGGTCATTTTCGTTGGATCAAGTATGGGCAAGCGTGGTTGATGGTTGGCGTGGGTTAGCCCAAGCTAATGCGAATTATCGGAAAGAGTGGGCTTCTTGACGAAGAAAATCTCCAATCGATAGGCGCTTTTTTTTGCAACCGCAGCCTTTAGGCGCTTTTTGTTGTGCGCAGCATAGATTTTGAGGTTGTTAAAGCCGCGTGAGATTTTAAGTTTCTTGGCTTGATGGATCGTAGATAATTCTCCATTCGATGGTCGCTTGCTGAAACCGAAGCAAGGCGTCCCCCAAGTAAAAACCCATGGCTTTATTAATCTCGAAAAACGAGGCAGAAAACCCGCGCATTGTTCCTTTGGGGAATGCGGTTCTTTTCATTGGTAGGGATTCGAGTTCGGGTATCTACATTGACGCTTCCGAGATTTCGAGGAATCACGCCTCGATCTCATTTGTGGATGGGAAATACATTTTGAAGGATAATGGCTCCACGAATGGATCTTTTCTAAATGGTATTCAGACCTCGGAGGGTGTGCTCGCTCATGGTGACGAAATCCGATTCGGGCCCTATATTTTTGCCGTTGATCTGCTACAGATGCCGGGAACTGCCGCACAAGAGCCCGAGGAACCCGCCAGCCTCGAACGCCGAGGCAATGCCTACGGCTCCTCGATGACCTTCAAGGAATTGGAGGGCCACGAAGATGAGGGTGAAATAAAAATCTTGGTGTCTTCTTTCGCTACTCCGCGGGAAGAAAAACCTCTGGAGACGACAACCAAGATCGCAAGAAAATGCCTGCCGGCTATCGGCCCTATCCAATTTCTCTCCCTAGAAGCCCGAGGGGTGCTGAGTGCGATGGGATCGTTCCAGCAAGCTAATCCCGGAGAGAGGCTCTTCATCCAAGGAGCAACAAGTAACAGGCTCATTTTTATCATTTCGGGATCGCTTGAGTCGCGCCACAAGGAAGATGGGAAGGACGTCGTCCTCGGGACCATCGAGTCCGGCGAGTGGATTGGAGAAGAAGACATTTTCGAAACCCAGCCCTCGGTGTGTTCGATCGAAGCGACAGGACCCGTGGACTACTGGATCATTACCACGGACAATCTGGAGTTATTCATCAACGAGCGATCCGATGACGGAGCCGTTCTCATGATCGGATTGGCGGCCACACTCGGGCGTCGTTATCGGCAACTGACGAAGATCAGTGATGCTCCCGATGAATCGCATGGGCGCCGCCGCATTGGGATCTACGCTTGGGTGCTGATCAGCCTTGTTGTTCTTTGTGTCGCCCCTTGGTTTAACTGGATAAGACTGAGTCTTTCCTATGAATCGACGGAATCCACGAGGATCCATGAACAGATAGAAAAATCCGATCAAATCGAAGCCAAGCTGAAATCGGATGTGGAAGAGACGAAGTGTGCTCTGGAAATCAAATCCCTCGAGGCCGAAACCTATGCGAATGAGCTGGAGACGGCCCAAGCTCACATTGAAAAACTCCTGTCAAAGCGCCAGCCAGTCATTCCTGCACCCAAGGCAAACGAAGAGTCGGAACCCCAAGTATCAACCCCCGAGGAACCAGCAAGGCCCGAGCTACTGCGACAGGCAACCTCTCCCGAGCCAAGTTTAAAATCACCGCTCATCGCATTTCCACCGGAAATCACCTTGACCAAAGAAACCATCGTCAACCTGACCAATGGGGGCAAGAAGGTTGGCATCGCAAAATTCATGCCAGGCAAGAATTTTACGCCTATCGGTATTGAGGGCGACCGCATTTGGATTCTCCTTGGCTCTTCTAAGTCATCGATTCCCATCGCAAACACAAACTTTCACGAAGCGCTGGACAAATTCAAAAGCGAACAACGCAAGTTAAGGCGCCCTTAATCGCACAAAAAAAGGGTGCATGGCCGTCTCGGCCATGTGGAGACTTGGTCCACTTGCTCGCCCCCTGCCCATTGGAATGTAGGAGTACACCTACGAACACAAGCGAAACGCATGTGCCCCTCTCCAAAAAGCCAAAAGCAAGCTGCCTTTGGCTTTACCCTCCGATCTGAGTGCGGTAACCCGCTGCATCATTCAAAGCGGAGAGTTCGGCGGGATCGGAG
>CAMDOJ010000212.1 GCA_945903555.1 Chthoniobacter flavus | reverse complement strand
CGCTGACTCTTTTGGATGAAAACGTTATCTCCAGCATCATTTATGAGAAGCATGCGCTCGTTTTTTCATTTCTGGATCCTGATCGACCAACCAGGCATGTCGATATATTCTTGCGAAATGATTTAAATCACAATGCGTTATCCAACCATATCGAACTTATTGAATTTCAAGGAAAATGTCTCAAAGTTGTTTCAAAAGAAAAGCTTTTGTCAATCAAGTTAGGGATTAATCCCCCGCGCTTGAAAGATCTTATGGACATTGAGTTTTTGAAAAAAAATGTTTAAAGCCATAGACCACCTGCCAACCAAAACTCCCGAGGCGTTGGAGATTCTTCAACGCTATGGCGCAGAATATTTTGATGGACACACGGAATTTCATCGATTGACTGCACAGCAGCGCTTGGCTTGGCTTGATGAGGCGGTCGGATTTATCAACGAGGCCAAAAACGTTAAACGATCACCGTTAACATCCAGTCTGACTTCCAGTATAAGTTAGCTCCGCGTTTCTCGCCACATTCCCTTTTTGAACTAGGCAAGACCTTATTCAATTTTGACAACATGAAAGACACTTCTCTCGATATCGACCATTGGGACATGGTGCTCACCCCCACCACGCATTGGTGTGATCTACAGCTCCGCGATGTTTGGCACTATCGCGACCTGCTTTGGATGTTCGTGCGGCGGGACTTTGTGTCCGTCTACAAGCAAACCATCCTCGGCCCGCTCTGGTTTTTTGTTCAACCCGTCCTGACCACTCTCATTTTCACAGTGATCTTCAGCGGCCTGGCTAAGTTGCCCACAAATGGCCTGCCGCCCATGCTTTTCTACCTCGCCGGCATCACTCCGTGGAACTACTTCTCCACCTGCCTCACAAAAACCTCCTCCACCTTCGTGGCCAATGCCGGTATATTCGGAAAAGTCTACTTTCCCAGACTCATCACCCCGCTCTCGATTGTCATCTCAAACCTCATCCAGTTTGGCATTCAATTTCTCCTCTTTTTTGCCTTTCTCGCTTTCTACTCCATCAAAGGAGCCGATCTTCATACCGATTGGCCCATGGTTTTCCTCCTTACGCCCATCCTTCTTGGAATCATGGCGTTCTTAGGACTTGGGGCTGGTATCATCATTTCCTCGCTCACCACAAAGTATCGTGATTTCGCCTTCCTCGTCGGTTTCGGTGTCCAACTCGCCATGTATGCTAGCCCCATCATCTACCCGGCCAGCATGGTTCCGGAAAAATACGCTTTCCTCATGAATTTCAACCCCATGGCTCCCGTCATCGAGTGCTTCCGCGCCATCTTCCTCGGCGGCGCAATCCCATGGCAAGGCCTCGGAATTTCCGCTGCCATTACTGCCGTGCTGCTTTTCCTCGGCATCGTCATGTTCAAAAAAGTCGAGCGCACATTCATGGACACGGTATAGGTTGGGCCATTGCCACGGAGTCTTGTTTTCAATGGAGAAAAAAATCAAAAATCAAAAGATTGCGGCTCATTCGCTATGCAACTCCGAAACTCTTTTGTGGTTGCGTGAAAAAACCATGTGGCGTTGGGAGACGCTGAATTCCAAAAAAAATGACTGGGCAAAATGAAGGATCTCGCCGGCCATGGCAGCACGATTCTCTGGAATTGAAAAAGGGAACAGCGGTTTTCTCTCGCGGCGAATTTAGAATTGACAAAAGATAGCACCGATATCATTATTTACGAATCATGACACAGCTCCTTGTGCGAAATCTTGAACCCACAGTTATCAAGCGATTGAAAGAACGCGCTCGGCTCCATGGCGTTGCTGTGGAAGAAGAACATCGCCGCATTCTTCGCGAGGTTTGCCTGGCACCCATTCAGAAGGTTTCCTTAATCGATTTCCTGAGGAATCCGGAAAACGCCGCTTCACCCACTGTCGAGTTGAATCTTGAACGCAGTCGGGAAATCGAATCCCGACGATTGGACTTCTGATGCCCTTCCTCCTCGATACTAATATCCTGAGCGAGTTGCGAAAAGGAGCCCGTTGCGACTCCAATGTATCGCATTGGGCCGCAAAGGAAAGCACCCTGGCCCATTACATCAGTGTGCTTTCGCTCGGTGAAATCCGTAAAGGTATCGAACTTTTGAGAAAAAAATCGCCCGAGAAATGTATCCCCTTGGAAAACTGGCTCGAGAAATTGCATTCGGATTACGCCAACTGCACCATCCCAATCACTGCTGAAATCTCCGAGAACTGGGGAGAGTTGTCATCGCGACGCCCTCTTCCAGTTATAGACTCCCTTATTGCAGCCACAGCCCTGGAGTTCGGTCTCACGCTCGCCACGAGAAATACAAAAGATTTCGACGGACTCGGAATCTCGATCGTCAACCCATTCCAATAAAGCTCGCTCAACTTTTTACACTGTCCCAGCACTCGACCCTCGTCACTCGACTCTACTTCTCATGTCCGACACCGTTATTCGCGTTGAAAACCTATCCAAGCTCTACCGCCTTGGCGAAGTTGGCACGGGGTCGTTGGCACATGATGTGAATCGCTGGTGGCATCGCGTTCGCGGGAAAGAAGATCCTTATCTCAAGATCGGGGAGGTGAATGATCGCACGAAGCCTGCGAAGCAGGCGAGTTCCAAGAAAAGTTTAACCACAGAGGACACAGAGAGCACGGAGGGAGCTGCGGGAGTGCGCTTGGGAGGCCAAGCTGGCGCTGCCTTTTCAAATCCCTACACAAGCGAGCTTGCGCGGGATTCCGAAAACACATCGCTTATTCGCTCTGCGAATGCCCCGCGCTCTTCGGAAGAACAATCTGATTCTAAAACCATCTTCACCAGCTACTTGAAACTCGACTCTTCGAAGGCTCCGCCTTCGGATTGGGTCTATGCGCTGAAGGGTGTTTCGTTTGAGGTGAAGCGGGGGGAGGTCTTGGGCATCATCGGGCGGAATGGTGCGGGTAAATCGACTTTGCTCAAGATTCTTTCGCGGGTTACTACGCAGAGTTCGGGGCAAATCAAGGTGCGGGGGCGGATTGCTTCGTTGCTTGAGGTCGGCACGGGGTTCCATCCGGAATTGACGGGTCGTGAGAATATTTTCCTAAACGGCGCCATTCTGGGTATGCGGAAGGCCGAGATCGCGC
>CAMDOJ010000211.1 GCA_945903555.1 Chthoniobacter flavus | reverse complement strand
CTGTTTTTGAGACCAGCAACGCGCTCTGGGAAATCAGCAAGTGATATATGGACTTATTGCCATAAGTCCATATATCCAGAAGCTCAGACAGGCAGGCGGGCATTGAATCAGTAGAGCTCTTAATCAATATCTAGCTTCCTCTAGCTGGGGGCTATTTGTAAGGCGTCAGTTAGTGCTGTCGGAATGGAGAGTTTTTAAATAGCGGACCGCTGAGGTTCCATCTGATGACGGGTCTCGTGTCGGGTCTCGGAGCTAAAAATATGTCAATATGTGGGACTGCCCCTTTTCCCTTAAATTCCCTCCACAATCAACTTGCCATCAATTGGTTTTAATAAAAATGAAAGAAAATGCACACTGACCCCGATTTTGACCCCGATTTCAAATCCAAGAGCTATCGAGGTTTTTGGGTATGATTTCAGCTGTGGGCGGGGGATGCTGTGCTGCGAATGGACGCGATGAGATGGTCCACTTCCGTGGAGGGATTCGCAGGCGGCGGTGTGGCAGCCGAGCTGTGGTGAAGCCGGATTTTTGCGGCATTCGCCATAGCTGTGTCGAGGCCCTCCAGTAGAGGAGGAATGACACTCGCCGCATCTTGGCTGGCCTTGGAGTAACGGCTGGTCAATGTGGACTCCAGCCTGGCAACGGCATCCGTGCACTTGAGCATCAGCGCGGTGGTGTAGGTCTTGTGCAGCAGGAGCCAAAACTCAAAGCATGGAGTGCTGTGCGCGATTTGAATTTTCTTGGATGCCGCCTTGGCCAACCCTGCCTGCAAGCGGCCGTGGGCCAGAGGCACATCCGTATCAAACACGATCCAGACTTCGTCAAAATCCAGCGCCTCGGAAAGCGATAGCGTTCCATTTTTTGCCTCGCGCCGCCGCGCCTCGCGCAAGCCCACCGCATACTCGACCAAATTCTGCGGGTCGCCCATGCCGCCGGGCTGGACTTCGATCTCCAGCGTTTGGAGAGCAAGGCGTCTTTTGAGTGCCGTGAAATAGGCGGGCTCACTCACGAGGCCTTCCGTAACAATAAGAATGGCATTGCCGAGACGGGCACTGCCCTTCGGACGGCAGAAGGAGGCGGCATCCGAGGGAATCTGCTTTTTCCACTTATTCTTGGCCGACACCCGCCTCCTCCTTTCCGAGAAGGCCCTCGGGGATGAATGGCACGGCACCGTAGCGTCCCGCCATGTAGCCCCGTGTGAGGGATTCGCCTTTGCGCGGCTTGTATTCTGTGAGCGGGTAGAGATGGGTGGCGCCCTCCTCGTCCTTGTCGGCAAACCACACCTGGTCGCGCCGCAGCAGCGTGGGATCGAGCAGCAGCGGATTGTGCGTGGTGAAGAGGCACTGCGCCCCGTGTGCGTTCGTTGAAGAATCAAAGATCAATCGCAGCAACTCCACCACCATGGAGGGGTGCATGCTCGACTCGATCTCATCCACGCCCACCACATAGCCGTTTTCCAGCACATCCAGCCACGGTCCGGCCAAGGTGAATAGCTTCTGCGTGCCCGAGGACTCCTCATCCCACGGGAGCGGATACTCTCGGCCTGCCACCCCACGATGCCCGAGCGTGATTTCGATGCGTTTGTTTTTGAGAAACATGGCCGCGAGTTCTTCTGGCAGACTTTCCGGCAACTCTTCGCGGTGCAGCACCTTCTCCACCGCTTTGGCAGAGAGGATGCCCATGTCCGCATGGCGCAGCAGTCGCAGCACCGCATTGCGCTCATTCGGGCCTTTTCGCAAGGCTTCTGCGGTGATGCTTGGCGGTAGAGCGGGGAAATCCGCATTCACCCTCAAAAATCGTAACTGAAATTTGAACCACCGGTAAATCGGCGCCAGTTGCTCGTTGTTCCACTTCGCCGCTGTCGAGAGGAACAACGCATTCTGCCGCGTGTAGCCCTCCAGTTTTGAATCCCGGCGAAAATCGGTGGGCCGCTCGGGCTCCCAAGTGTAGGCACCGGCATCCTCATCCCATGTGCGCTCATACCAGACACGCTCCTTTCCTTTTGGAAAAGCCGAGAGCGACTCGTAGAGCACACGGTGCCGATTCAGGACCAACGCAAAATGGTAGCGAACACCCTTCACAACGAAGCGCAGCGCAAACTCGCTCGGAGTCACCTCCGCGTCTTCGCTCAAAGCAAAAGGCTCCACCCCTGTCGGATCGCCTTCGTCGAAATCCGTCGCGGATTTTTCTACAAACACAGCCAGAAAATGCAGCGCGTTCAGCACATTCGACTTCCCGGCCGCATTCGGCCCATAGAGAGCCAGACCTTTTAGGAGCTTCAGCCCATCCAATCCCGGCAAGGCAGGATCGATCAGATGACCTGGCAACTCTTTTACATAATTGCTGGCCACAAAGCTCAGGCGCTGTTCGTCGCGGAATGAACGATGGTTTTTTACAGAAAAATCAATAATCACGGGTTTTAATGTTTAATGAAATGCAACGATATTCGTATTTTCGCAGGTTTCCAGTTTTTATTTTGAGATCATTGCATTTCATTACCCCTCCGCCCGCATTTCGGTCATTTCGTGGATCATTTGCAGTTGCTCGTCTTCTTCGATGACGTTGGCTGGCAGGTGCTCGCAGAGGGCGAGGATCGTTGCGTAGTTCTTCGCGGCGAAGCATTCTTTGAAGCCAAGCCAGACGGCTTCGGTGCGGACTTCCTTGAGCTTCTTGCGTGCACCTTTCTTGGCTGGTGCGGCGGCTGGAAATGGCAGCCTTCCTTGCTCACAGCTGTCTTGCTCGTCAGGGTTGTTCTCTCGCCCGCAAATCGGACAATCCTCCACGCGGAATTCCACCGCCCTACCGACAAGGCGCAGCCACCACGCTACTCACGGCACTTCTCGGACTTTGCGGCACTCTGGCGCCATCCCTCGGGACGGACTGCGGCGGAGCGACTGGATTTGCTGGAGCACGTGCGTTTGCACAAGACTCGCTATTTCGCCTTAAGATGGGCGCACTACGAATCAGCCGTTCCGGGAACGCTGAGATTGCATCCACCAGAATTTCGCATGGCCGAACTGCGGCGCGATTACCTCGCGATGCGCCCGATGTTCATCGCCGAGCCGATCTCTTTTAACGAGATGATATCCGTGCTGGCTGAAGCGGAGGAGGCATTAAACCGATGAAAAG
>CAMDOJ010000210.1 GCA_945903555.1 Chthoniobacter flavus | reverse complement strand
TCAATCAGATCCGAGATGATGCGAACGGCCTCGTTGCGGATCGGGTCGGGTTCTGGTTTTTTTGGTTCTGCCTTTTTGCTGTCTTCTGGTTCTTCGGAATCTTCGTCGTTGTGTTTTTTGTCGCGGTTGCGCTCGTAGGCAACAACCTCCAGATCCACGCGGTTGCTCTTCACATCATCAAGGGTGACTTGCCAGACCTTCGCGTTAATGATCGGTCCACGCGCGAGACGCTCCTCATCGCGAGATTCTTTACGAGACTTTTCATCTGCGATTTCCTGACGGCGAAATTTCTCGTTCGTGCTGATCGTGTTTTTTTCAATACGTTCGCGAAGGCGTCGCATATCTTCATTCACATAGGCAAATTCAGGGTCTTCGCTGACGCGTGATTGGGATCTGTTGCGCATTTCCTCGAGAAATAAATTCGCTCCATTTGTATTGCTGGCAAGGATCACGGGAGCCACCTCGTCATAGGGAAGGTGGTTCTTGAGCGAGTCTTCGCCGATCTCGGGGTTGTCGGTGCGGGAGGGAAGGACGATGTCGGATTTCACTCCTTGGGATTGGGTCGAGCCGCCGCGGATGCGGTAAAACTTTTGGATTGTTAGTTTCAGTGCGCCTGCTTGGGGGCGTTCCGTATTGAAAAACGGAAGAGCGGCAGCAGATTTGTCGAGTTCCACGACGGTCTGGACAGTGCCTTTGCCGAAGCTTTGTTCGTCACCGACGATGACGGCGCGACCGTAGTCCTGCAATGCGGCTGCAAAAATCTCACTGGCCGAAGCGCTGAGGCGGTTCATCAGGACGATCATTGGACCGGTGTAAGAAATCTCTGGATTTTTATCACTGCTGACCGTGATTTTTCCGCTCGGATCTTTGGCTTGAACGACGGGGCCCTTGCGAATGAAAAGACCGGTGAGGTTGATGGCTTCTTCGAGTGAGCCACCGCCATCTCTCCGCAGATCCATCACCAGACCTTCGATGCTTTCTTTCTTGAGGCGTTCCAGGAGAGTATCGACGTCTGCTGTCGTGCTCTTGGGAGTGCCATCGCCGCTCATGTTGGAGTAAAACGTAGGTAGGGTGATCCAGCCGATGCGCGAGATTTTGCCTTCGGGGGCGGTGACATCGAGCACTTCGGCTTTGGCTTCTGAATCCTTGAGTTTCACTTCCTCGCGAGTGATATCCACGATGGAGCGTTTCGAGGGATCATCGGCGTCGGAGGGGATGACCTGCAAACGAACGATGGTGCCTTTTTTGCCACGGATTTTTTCGACTACCTTGTCGAGCTTCATATCCACGACATCGACAAAGTCCTCTTGGTCCTGAGCGACAGCAACGATGCGGTCGTTGACCTTTAAGCGCGCGTCCCTGTCTGCCGGGCCACCGGGGACGACCTCGCGGATTTTGACATATCCGTCCTCGGAGGTAAGTACGGCGCCGATTCCAATGAGGGATAACTTCATCGAGATCTGGAAATTTTCCATATCACTTGGGCTGAGGTAGTCGGAGTGGGGATCATAGCTTTGAGCTAGTGAGTTGAGGAAAACTTTGTGTACATCATCGCCCTCCATCTCACGAACATTGCGGAGGGCCTGGTCGTAGCGACGAATGACGGTTTCCTTTGGCGGGCGGAGCTTGAATTCATTCAAGTGCTCTTGGAGAAGTTCAGCTTCGACACGGTCTGCCCAGATTTTATCAGCCTCAGCGAGGTCAATAGGCCATGGGGACTTCTGGCGGTTCAACTCCACATTTTGGTTCCCCTTAAAATCGTAATCTTTCTCAGCGAGTTTTTTGTTGATCTCGACACGGCTTTCCACGCGCAATTTGAAACGAGCAAAGATCTCGTGAGGGGGTTCCATATTTCCCCGCAAAATAGATTGGTCCAGAGTGGCGGCGTATTTTTTCGAGAACTCATCCACGTCCGTTTGCGTGAAGTAGAGTTTGTTGTAATCCAGTTGCTCGAGAAAGGTGGTGAGCAACTTCGCCGACATTTCTTTGTCGAGTGGTTGGCGGGTGTAGTGAGCCTGTTGAAGCCAATTCGCAACGGCTAAGGCGACTTGGCCTTGATCAGCAGCGTCAGACTTTTTGGCTGCACGAAGCGGCAAAGTGGCTGTGGCCATCGCGAGGAGAAGGGTCACGACAGCAGATTTTGTGATATTCGACATGGTAATTAATAGGACTTTGCAGAGAATCTGGAAAAAATCAAACTTCCATCGCCATCTTTCTGACCATCATGACCTCAATTCAGTTCAAAGTTTTCACGGGCGGCGCACTTGCGACCAATGCCTATTTCCTTGAAACGCCTTCGGGCAATATTCTTTTCGATGCGCCACCAGAGGCTGATGCCCACTTCGCCCTTCAAAAAATCGACTGGCTTGTTCTCACTCACGGTCACTTTGATCATGTGATGGATGCGGGCAAAATCCAAGCTAGGCACGGTTGTAAGGTCGTCTGTCATCCAGATACCGTTCCTATGATTACGGATGGGGGCTTTTTTCAGCGCCATGGATTTGACATCCAGTATGATCCGGTCACACCCGATATTCTTCTCGAAGAAGGTGAGACCAACTCCATCGCCGGGCAGCGCATCATCGCCCTGCATGTGCCTGGTCATTGCCCTGGCAGCCTTTGTTTTTATTTTCCTGAATCCGGCGACCTTATTGGCGGAGACGTTTTGTTTTGCGAGGGAGTTGGTCGCTGGGATCTGCCTGCCGGCGATGGACCGCTTCTTTTCGAAGGTATTCGCAAAAAAATCTTCACCCTTGATCCTGCTACGGTGGTTTTTCCTGGCCATGGGCCTGCGACTACCGTTGGACACGAGTTGGCGAATAACCCCTATGTCACAATCTAGGAAAAACTCCGCTATCGACAGTCTATGACTAAATCGGTAATGAACTATATTTAACAATTTATCCCTCGAACTATGCCTCGATATAACTACGTTGCTCTTGACTCACGCGGACAGGAATCTGCTGGCGCCATTGATGCCGAATCCCAATCCGACGCTGTCTCGCAGTTGAGGCAGGCAGGCTTCTTTCCAAAAAGCATTACAGAGGAAGGCAAGGGCCCCAAAACCAAGGCGGCCAAAAGCTCCGTGGCCGGAAAATCTGTTGCTCGCAAGGAAATCAATATCAATATTCC
>CAMDOJ010000209.1 GCA_945903555.1 Chthoniobacter flavus | reverse complement strand
GTTTTTCCCGAAAAAATCCACTTTTGGTTCATTCGAATCCTCCTACTAATATCGAAAGATCATCATGGGCGGTTGCACCTTCACGGTGAAGCATGGCGGCACGGAGGATGCGGTTCATCAGTTCACTGGGGTCTGTGTGTAGGCCGGATGCAACTTGAATCAGTTGGCTATCAAACATGGGTTCGCTTTCCTTGGCTTGGGATTCGCTGAGTCCATCAGTGAACAAAATGAATCGGTCGCCGGGCTCGAGAGTCAAACATATTTCCTCGTATTGGATTCCGGGGGCGATTCCCACAGGGAGAGATGAAGGGCATTCGATTTCTCGAGCTTCTCCATTGGCGGGAACGAGGAGCGGTTGGCAGTGCCCTGCATTGGCCAAGCGAAGGAGGCGCTGGGATGGAATCAATCGCCCAGCAATCGCCGTAATGAACATACCGCGGATCATGGCTGGTTGAAATTTTGCATTCCACTCAGACAGAGCTGCTGCGGGACCATCGGTCGCGGCAAAAACAAATGGCAAAGCGCTATAGCTGCGAGTCATGAGAAGGGCCGCGGGTATTCCCTTTCCCGAAACATCCCCCATCACAAAGTCGATGACGTCCTCGCCCTGACAGAAAACGCCGTAAAAATCTCCGCCCACTTCGGCCGCTGGGGAACTATGAGCAGTGAATCTGACTCCGCAAAGAGTGGCTGGAATTGCACCCGAGAGCAACACGCATTGGATATCGGCTGCGATCGCGAGATCCCTTTGCACACGATCCTGCTCACGCTGGATTTCGAGGCTGCGAAGCTTATCAATCGCCGTTGCGGTGAGATCGGCGTAGGCGGAAAAACACTCGAGGTCCGTGAACTCAAAAGCTGTCTTTCCTAACGGATTCAGTACTTGCAGGACGCCGATGTTTTTTCCTCCGCTTCGCAGGGGAGCGCAAAGAATCGAGCGCGTAATGAAACCGGTTTTTTTATCAGCAGCAGCATAGAAGCGCTCATCCTTGTAGGCATCGGGAATCAATAGACTCTCGTTCCGCTCCATCACCCAACCCACAATACCTTTGCCCTTCGGCACTGTGATGTCGGGCTCGTCAAAGCCCCCGTCGGCTCGGGTGGCGATCGCGAGTCGAAGGTCAGCGCTATCCTCGTCGAGGAGGAATAATGACGCGGCTTCCGTTTGAATCACGCGTTGCGCCACGTTCAGTATCTCGCGAAGCAATGTGTGGTAGTCTGTGATGGAGTTAATGAGGCAACTGACCTCCACCAAGCCTTTGTAAATCTCGAGTGTTTTCCGAAGGGTTTCTAGGGGGAGGGCATCCATTACCTTAAGATGTCATCAATGGGAGCTAACTTTTTTATATGCCTTTTTTGAATGCCCTTTGCGCTGAAATCCCAGATCAAAAGGGTGAGGGGATAGACGATGAAAGCTAGTAATAACGCGGTGGGAACTATGCCCACGAAAAATGGCATCGGCGCATGGGTGAGCATGGCGAGCGCGTCATGACTCCTAAAGCCGATCGCTTCCCGAGCCGTCAACAGGCAGCCGATCCGGTATTGGGCATAGACGCATAAGGGGAATGTGAAGGGATTGCTGATCCATGTCCCCGCAATGGCCGCAGGGATATTCACTCGTGTGATATAGGCCATCAATCCAGCCGCGATCATCTGTATGGGCAGGGGCAGGAGAGCGAAAAAGGCCCCTATGGCCATGCCTGCCGCAAACCGTTGCCGATTTGGGTGCCAAAGCTCTGTATCAAAAAGCCGTTCTCCCATGCATCGATGGAGCCATGTTCCACGGATGTGCTTGGCCCGCGGCAGATGGCGCAGGTATTTGCCGAGTTTTGATCGGCGCCATTGGATAGGTTTCATTCTCGATCAAATAATACCCGTTCCTCTTGAGGCTTGCCAGCCAAGATCGCTTGTGGTTCCTTTCGGTCATCATGAAAAAAATTGAAGCCATCATCAAACCATTCAAAATGGAAGACGTTAAGGAAGCCTTGGCCGAGGTGGGCATCGAGGGAATGACTGTCAGTGAGGTCAAAGGATTTGGCCGCCAGAAGGGCCACACGGAAATCTATCGCGGCAGCGAATACACGGTGGATTTCCTTCCGAAGGTCAAAGTCGAGATCGTCGTGAGCGATGCCATGGTCGAAAAGGCTGTTGCAGCCATCACCTCCGCGGCAAAAACCGGTAAGATCGGTGACGGAAAAATTTTCATTTTGCCGATGGAAAATGCGATCCGCATTCGCACGGAGGAATCCGGCGAAAGCGCCATTTAATTTCCCGATCCCTTGTCACTTCCCGAGTGGTTGGTCATCGTCATCCTTGGCATCGTCGAGGGGGCAACAGAATTTATCCCAGTCTCATCCACAGGGCACTTACTCATTTTTCAAGAGTGGCTTGATTGCCGCCAGAGCGATCTTTTTAATATCGTGATCCAGTGCGGCGCCGTGTTGGCCGTTCTCCCGCTTTTTAAGGAGAGGCTCAAGATGATGGCGAACTGGAGAAACCCACTCACCTTTGAGTTCAATCTCAAAATCTTGGTCGCCTTCGTCATCACGGTCATTGGCGGCTTGGTATTGGACAAATTGGGTATCGAGCTGCCCACTTCCTGCGTTCCTGTGGCTACAGCACTCATCGCGGGTGGCATCATTTTCATTCTGGTCGAGAGGCATCTCAAGGGGCGTGAATTACAAGATGTGATCACATGGCCAGTTGTCTTCATGGTAGCAGCCGGTCAACTTGCAGCGGCCGTCTTTCCGGGCACATCACGTTCCGGTGCGACCATCATTTTTGCGATGATTTGCGGATTGAATCGCGCTGTCGCGACGGAGTTATCCTTTCTCGTCGGCATTCCTACACTTCTCGCGGCAGGCGCCTACAAGATATTCAAGTCGTTCAATGGAGGTTCTCATGAGAGTTGGTGGCTTTTACTCCTAGGCGCATCCGTGGCTGCTGTGGTGTCCTTCATTGCGGTCAAATGGTTGCTGCGTTTCGTCCAGTCTCACACTTTCGTTAGCTTTGGCATTTATCGCATTATCCTCGGCGTTTTTCTGCTGTGGACGATGCGTCCACGTTAATTTTCCATGTCTCAATTCATCCTACCCGATTTGCAGGCTTGTCTCCTCTGCGAGGACGTGCGCCAAGAGGCGAGCGGTCAACA
>CAMDOJ010000208.1 GCA_945903555.1 Chthoniobacter flavus | reverse complement strand
TTTGCTCTTATTGTTCCCTTTCTCATTCTTTTCGCGACCGTCCTTTTTCTATGCAGCAATGCCGTTCGCCGCATGGTGGGTCTTGATGGCGCGGAACCCAAAGTCCAGTCTGCCCATATAATAGCGGCCTGCTTTTTGCAATTTGGCGTTGCCATTTATGGGGGGTATTTTGGAGCAGGAATTGGCATCCTCACCCTCGCGACATTGGGACTGATTGGAAAAACCAATATCCTCGAGATGAATACGATCAAGACCGTCCTCGGCGCTTCGATCAATCTCGTGGCGGCAGCCTATTTTGTTTGGTCGGGCATCGTCATCTGGCCAGAAGCCTTAATCATGACACTCGGCGCTGGTGCAGGCTACTACTCAGGGGCGGTATTCAGCACACGCATCCCACCCGATCGGGTTCGCACCTTGGTGATTGTGATCGGTTTCAGCCTCTCCGCGATTTTCTTCTGGCGCCAATTCGTGCACTAGCCCCCCACCCTCATCAAGTCACTTGTAGAGATTTCGTTTGCAGATATATTAGGCATGACTAATATTCTTAACCTAATGAAACATTTCATGCTAGCCGGGTTATTCTTGCTAGGTATATGCGGAGTAACGTGGGGCCAAATGGACGTGGTGTGTACGACGGGAATGGTCGGCGATCTCGCTCGGCATATCGGAGGCAATCGAGTGAAGGTCACCGTATTGATGGCCGAGGGTGTGGATCCTCATCTTTTCAAGCCCACGCGGGACGATGTGGCTAAAATCCTCAAAGCGGATCTCGTTTTTTATAATGGCCTTCATTTGGAAGGGAGAATGGAAGACACCTTTGAAAAACTACGCGCCAAGGGGAAGATGATTCTCCCAGTCACAAGTGCGATACCGGATCAGACGTTATTAAAGGAAGGGACAGCGGTGGATCCGCACGTTTGGATGAATCCTAGCCTGTGGGCGGAATGCACAAAAACGGTTTGTGAAACTCTCACTAAAAAAGATCCGGCAGGTGCAACATTGTTCGCTAAAAATGCGACACGCTATGCGAATCAACTTGTGGCGATAGAATCCCAAATGCGTTCGTCCATCGCGACGATTCCCGAGAACCAGCGCATCCTCATCACCGCCCACGATGCCTTTCAATACTTCGCCAAAGCGACGGGATTAACCGTCATGAGCATTCAGGGGCTGAGTACCGCTTCGGAAGCGGGTGTCGCGGATATCAACCGACTTGTTGACGCGATAGTCGCTCGTCGCATTCCCGCCATTTTTGTCGAGTCCACGCTGTCCGAGAAAAACATACGCGCCGTCATTGAGGGCGCGGCCTCACGAGGTGTCGAGGTCAAGGTAGGCGGGATGCTTTTTGCAGATTCTATGGGCAAGGCGGGGACACCCGAAGGCACCTATGCTGGGATGATCGAGCACAATGTGAGCACGATCACCAATGCCTTGGGCGGCAGGGATCCGAACAAAGACGTGGCCAATCCATGAGTTCCAATCCGCTTCAAATCCGATCACTCAATGTCGCCTATCACAGGAAACTTGTCCTCTGGGATGCCGAAGTCGCGATCAGGCCAGGAAAGATCACGGCCATCGCTGGGCCAAATGGGGCTGGCAAAAGCACGCTCCTCAAAGCCGCACTGGGCCTCATTCCCATCACGTCGGGCGAGGTCTTATTTTTCGGAGATAGTTTAAAAAGGAACCGCAACCGCGTTGCCTATGTCCCACAACGTGAGAGTGTGGACTGGGATTTTCCCGTGACAGCCCGCGATGTGGTGGCGATGGGGCTGTATCGCAGTATCGGATGGTGCCTACCCGTGCGGTCCAGTCATCGCCGCCTTGCAGAAGAAGCTCTCGCCGATGTCGGCTTGGCAGATTTTTCTCGCCGGCAGATCAATCAACTCTCGGGAGGCCAGCAACAGCGAGTCTTTCTCGCAAGAGCCCTTGCACAAAAAGCCGATCTTTACTTGATGGACGAACCCTTTGCCAGCGTCGATGCCGCGACCGAACAAGCCATCCTCACCGTGCTGAATCGCTTGAAAGAACATGGCCGCACAGTCGTTTGTGTGCATCATGATTTGCAGACCGTTTCCGAGTATTTTGATGATGCTATTCTTTTGAACATGCGTGTCGTTGCACAGGGGGCCGTCGGGGATGTGCTCACACCTGAAAACCTACGCAAAACCTATGGCGCACGACTTCCCCTCCTCGATGAAGCTGTCACGGATCTCTCGATGCCAAAAACGCTCCAGAAGTTCTAATTTATTCAACCCCCGATGCTAGCAGCCACCACGTTTGAAACTCTCTGGCGAGTGCTTCTGTTACAGGATCACAATACGAGGGTCGTACTCGCTGGGAGTTGCGTTTTCGGTGCGGCGGCCGGATTGGTTGGAACGTTCCTTCTCTTGCGCAAACGCTCGCTCATGGGGGACACGCTGGGTCACGCCACCCTTCCCGGAATCGCCGGAGCATTCCTCATTGCCATCACCATTGGGGCTAATGCACGGTCTTTCCTATGGCTTTCCATAGGCGCTGCGATATCGGGAATTGCAGGAATGCTCGCCGTGCTCGGCATACGAAGATTCAGCCGAATCAAAGATGATGCCGCCCTAGCGATCGTATTGAGTGTGTTTTTCGGCACAGGGGTTGCGCTCTTAAGTGCGATCCAACAACTGCCCGGCGGCCAAGCTGCGGGAATCGAGGGATTCATCTACGGCAACACGGCCTCTATGACCGCACAAGATGCTGGTTTTATTTTTGCGTCATCGCTCTTTGTCGTGGTCGCCTGTCTGGCCTTTTTTAAGGAATTCAGCATCCTGTGTTTTGATGAAGCGTTTGCGGCGACGACAGGTTGGCCGGTCCGCTCACTCGATCTCTTTTTAATGTCCCTCATTGTATTAGTGACAGTGATCGGACTCCAAAGCGTTGGGATACTCCTCGTTGTTGCCCTCCTTGTGATTCCCCCAGTCGCAGCACGTTTTTGGAGCGACAACCTCCGCGTTGTGGCATTTCTGGCTGCCATCATCGGCGCTGATAGCGCTTTAGTCGGTGTCGTCGTCAGTGCAGTTCTCCCAAAAATGCCAACGGGCGCTATCATCGTCTTAGTCGCGGCGACGATATTCACATTTGGGCTGCTCTTTGGATCACGTCGCGGGGTGGTCATCCAACTTTTGGCTGAGCGCAGGGTAGCTTCACG
>CAMDOJ010000207.1 GCA_945903555.1 Chthoniobacter flavus | reverse complement strand
CCGCCACTTCCCTCCTCGTAGGGCACATGGATGTGAATGGTCGATGTCTGCCCGATGCGATCTAGGCGGCCAATGCGTTGTTCCAGCAACTCTGGATCGGAAGGCAAATCAAAGAGAACGAGATGATGCGCGAACTGAAAATTTCGGCCCTCGCTCCCAATCTCCGAGCAGATCAGCAGTCGCGCCCCGTCCTCTTCGGCAAAGAAGGCGGCGTTCCGATCTCGCTGCAAGAGAGTCAGGCCTTCGTGGAAAATAGCGGCGGAGATTTTGATCTCATTCTGGAGGCGTTGGAGAATTTCCTCCGCGAACTCGCGCGAATGACAAATGAGGAGGACTTTTTGCTTTTTTAATTCCTTCAGCAAGGAGATCAACCACGCCAACTTGGCGGTGGACTCGTCTGGAGACGCAGCAAGCGGAACGAGGTGGGCTTTCCGTTTAGGGAATCCGGTGAGAGCGGCTCTGGTATTCCGAAACATCACCCGACCAGTGCCGTGCTCATCCAAAAGTGCCGCTACGACTTGGTCCCGCGCAGCGACGTCCCCGCACAAAAATGCTTCATACTTCGCTGCTACGCGGGGCCCCTTGAAAAGTTCGTCATCGGCCACTTTTTTGCCATCAAGGAGGGAGTTGATCACTTTCGCGACGTGCTCGTAGCGCTCGGATTCAGCAAGGAACGCTTGGAGATCACCAAACCTGTCGGGATCCAGAAGGCGAAGACGTGCAAAGTGGCCATCCATCCCGAGCTGCTGAGGCGTGGCCGTGAGGAGAAGAAGGGAAGGCGTGGAGGCCGCGAGAGCTTCGACAAGCTGATACTCTGCACTAGCCTTGTCAGGCGTCCATTGGAGATGGTGCGCTTCATCGACGACCAGCAAATCCCATCCGGCCTCGCGCGCTTGGGCTGCGCGTTGTGGATTCGAGGAAAGAAAATCAATCCCACAAATCACCAACTGGCTATCGAGAAAAGGATTTTCGCCACCCGCATCCAAGGAGGCACATCTCTCCTCATCAAAAATACTGAAAGACATTTGGAAACGGCGGAACATTTCCACGAACCATTGGTTCAAAAGCGCAGGCGGCAAAAGGACAAGCACTCGCTGGGCGCGGCCAGTGAGGTGGAGACGCTGCAGAATCAAGCCTGCTTCGATCGTCTTGCCCAAACCAACCTCATCGGCAAGCAAGACCCTTGGTACCATCCGAGTCGCGACCTCGGCTGCAATCGAGATTTGGTGGGGAATGAGATCCACTCGGGCGCCGGCAAATCCACGAATCGGACTTTGTCGCAAGGACCGGCGCCGACTCAAGCATTCCACCCGAAGATCAAACTGAGCCAACTCATCAACCTGCCCGACAAGCAGACGTTCTTCGGGCTTGGAAAAGCTAATGAGATCGGAGAGTTCGGCCTCTGCAACTGGACCACCCGCGCATTGATAGGTCAGCAAGCCGTTGGCATCTGCAATCGAAAGCACGCACTGGCTTTCCCCCTGATGCGTCTTAATTGTATCGCCTTCTTGAAATCGCACTCGCCGAATGGGAGCGCTCCCCAGAGCATATTGGCGATGCTCGCCAGCCGCAGGAAAGTAGATCTCGGCCCTGCCGTATTCGCATTTTAAAACAATCCCGAGTCCAAGCTCAGGCTCACTGTCGCTCACCCATCGTTGACCGGGCACCGGTATGTCATGACTCATCATTTAGAAAGTTTTTCCCAGCGGTCATAGAGTCGGGCAACGTCAGCCCGGGCGGCTTCCAAACTTGCTGTAACAGCTGGCGCCTCGATAGCTCGGGTGGTGAAAAAAGCGGGATCGCTCAACTCGGCCTCAATGTCGGCCACCAATTGCTCGGCATGCATGATCGTCTCCTCCATCGAGTCCAGCTCCGCCTTTTCCTTATAGCTCAGCTTACGAGTACTGGTAACGGGGAGCGCTGGCGCGACTGCCGCTGACGTGGCGCTAGAGAAATGGGGGCCGAGATTTTTGTAGCGCTGATCCCGTTCCTTTTTCTTTTCCAAATAGTAGGAAAAGTTTCCGGGTTGGATGTGAATTCCGCCCTCCTCGAAGGCGACGATCTGATCGCAGATGCGATCTAGGAAATAGCGATCGTGGCTAACCACGAGTACCGTTCCTGCAAATGAAGCCAGCGCCTCCTCGAGCATACGCAGACTGCTTAAATCGAGGTCATTTGTAGGTTCATCGAGGACAATCACATTGCCGCCACGACAGAGAACCTTAGCCAAAATCAGCCTTGCGCGCTCACCACCAGACAGCTTGTCCACCCGCTCATTCACACGCGATTCATCAAACAAAAACCGACGCAGATACGACCTCACCGTTATCGATTGATCGCCAAATTTCACCATCCCCCCGCTGTCACTGATCTCCTGCATCACGGTGCCGGTTCCATCGAGTTGGATTCGCCCTTGGTCAATGTAGTTAAAAACAACGCGCTTTCCGATGGTCACCGTCCCCTCCACGGGATCCTGTTCACCCAGGCAGAGGCGAAGCAGCGTAGTTTTTCCGACACCATTGCGCCCAACGATTCCCGTGCATTGCCCAGGACGAAGCGAGAGATTCATATTACGGAAAAGCCACCGCTCACCATCGTCCGTGCTATACGACATTCCCGTATTCACCAATTCGACAGCCACATTTCCCGTTTCGGGAGCCGGCGGAATCAGAAGATCCATCTCACGTTCCTCAGGTGGAGCTTCCTGACCGGCAATTTTGTAAAACGATTCGAGACGGTTTTTGGATTTGGATCGCTGTGCGCGAACGCCGGCGCGGACAAACTCCAATTCGGCTCGGATGAAACGCTGACGCCGCCGCTCGGACTGCTCGCCGATTTGCTGACGCAGAGCCTTGGACTCTAAGTAGGCGGTGTAGTTGCCCGGATGCGAGAAAGCGGTTCCTCCGCTGATCTCGATGATGCGGGTCGCAATCGTTTCCAAAAAATAGCGGTCGTGCGTAACAAATACTACGGCTCCGGGAAAGGACTGGAGAATTTCTTCTAACCAACTGATCGACTCGGAATCCAAGTGGTTCGTGGGTTCATCCAAAAGGAGCAAGTCCGGCTGCGAGGCCAAGGCTCGACACAAAGCGACGCGGCGTTTTTCGCCGCCAGAGAGCGGCGCTACCAGATGATCCAGCGGCGGCGCGCTCAGTGCTCCCACTTGGGCTTTGATGCGAGACTCGAG
>CAMDOJ010000206.1 GCA_945903555.1 Chthoniobacter flavus | reverse complement strand
GGTATAATCTCGCTGTAGAGGGTAGCCAGCGTCACATCATCATAGGTGAGCGAGAGGCCAGAATTTCCACGGAAAAAGCTGTCTGCGGGTTGATAGAAAAAACTATCCAATTCCTGCGAGGACCAGGGTGCGTTTGATGGAACCTTCATGCGCAAGAATCCAGAATAGGTCGAATGGAATCAAGACGATTTTTTAAACGCATTGGGAGCATGTTCCAAAAAATTCCAAAGAATGGCTCAAATCGGTAAACCCATATTTTTTTGCGAGTTTATGTTCCGTGTCACCGATAGGGCAGGGGATGTCGATCAAGACGACATGGGCGCATTTTTTGCAAATGAGATGGTCATAGTGTTTGTGGGGATCGCGAAGCTCATAATAACTGCACGAACGCTGGAGATTCACCTTGTGCACAAGGTGAAGATTTTCCATCAACAAAACCATACGAAATACCGTGGCGTAGTCGGGCTTTGTTCCGGAAAACTGGAACGCCCTGTCTTGGATTTCTTGCAGCGACAATGGTTCCTTGGCAGCAAAAAGGCATTCGAGAATGCCGAGTCTGTTTTTGGTGATACGCAATCCCTCTTGACGAAGGGATTCGGTGACGCTGTCGACGGAGAAATGCGAAATCATAATTGGACTATTAACCGCGGTAGGTTTTTCTGACGGGAATCCCCTGACTGGCGAGATGGGCTTTCGCATCGCCTACAGTGAATTTTCCGAAGTGAAAAATGCTTGCGGCAAGGACGGCGTCAGCGAGACCCGATTGGAGCACATCGGCGAGATGTTGGAGTTCGCCAGCCCCACCGCTGGCAATGACCGGTATTTTCACCGCCCTGGAAACCGCACGGTTCAGCGCTAAATCGTATCCGTCGCAGGTGCCGTCGGCATCCATGCTCGTGAGAAGGATTTCGCCAGCTCCGCGTTCGGCAGCCTCGACGACCCACTCAATGGCATCGCGATCGGTGGGTTTGCGGCCGCCATGTGTGTAGACCCGCCATTTTCCATCCCCATCGCGCTTCGCATCCACCGCAACGACGACGCACTGCGACCCAAAAGCTTCAGCCGCCTCGTTGATGAGCTCGGGCCTCTGCAACGCAGATGTATTCACGCTTATTTTATCCGCGCCAGCCCGCAGCATGATGTGGAAATCCTCCACCGCACGAATCCCTCCGCCCACCGTGAGCGGCATAAAGCAGGCCTCGGCCGTCCGTTCGACTACGGAAACCATGGTTGCCCGTCCATCGCTGGATGCTGTGATATCGAGAAAGACCAATTCATCAGCCCCTTGTTGATCATACATCTTGGCGCATTCCACAGGATCTCCCGCATCACGAAGATCTAGGAACTTGGTTCCTTTCACCACCCGACCATTTGTCACATCCAGACATGGAATCACTCGCTTGGCTAACATTGACTCATCCACGCTCCGTCGAAGGAATAAATCGAGACTAAAATTGATTGCTCGTTTTCTAATTTGGTTTCTATTGTTCTCCCTTTTATTCGCAAAACTCGGTGATTGCAGGGTTGCTTGCATGGTGCTGTCGAAACATTTCTATTTTCAAAACCTTTATCGTATCCTGCCATTTCTTTCTTTGGCGGCTGTCTTCCTTTCGGGTTGCTCATCGAGCTTCATTACGGGAGCGCAAGGAACAGGTAGGTTTAATACGGTGGTTATCGATGCGGGGCATGGGGGCTTTGATCGTGGAGCGAAGCCTGTGACTGGCATTTATGAAAAAAATCTAGCCCTCGACACATCCACTCGGCTCGCCCGCATTCTCCGTCAAAATGGGCTTCATGTCGTGGAGACTCGTACGGGCGACTACTTTGTCACACTCGGTAATCGAGTGGCTGTATCCAATCGATTGAAAGAGTCCATTTTTGTGAGTATTCATTACAATTGGTCTAAGAGGAAAAATGCATCTGGCATTGAAACTTTTTATTTGAATCCCAACTCAGCCCGATTGGCCTCACGAATCCAGTCGAAGATGGTCGGGTCCTATTTTTCCCGCGACCGAGGCATCAAGTCCCGCAAGTTCTATGTCTTGCGAATGAATAAGCGGCCAGCGGTCCTTTGTGAGTTGGGATTTATCTCCAATCGTAAAGAAAATGCGATCGTTCAATCCTCTAAAACGCGACAGAAACTGGCGGATAGTATCGCATCCGCCATCCTTGCCGAAAGGGCCAACTATTTAAGCGCCCCCGCCAGCGACCGGTAACTCATTGATCGCATTCAAAAGGAGTCGAAATTTCCCAAACTCTCTTTTGTGCGGTGTCAGCACAAGTCGCGGTAAATCCTGTAGGTGAGTGTCGTCGGCCTCTTCTGGCAAGGCCCCGACTTGAACGATGCTATCCACCGCAAGCATCGCTGCAAAGTGGTCGTTGAGGGATTCCAATGCCTCTTTTGTGATAGGGAGTTGAATCCGAATAACCATTTTTTCCCTTACCCAGCGGTAGGAATGGAAGTTCCTGTAGAAGTCCGTGATTTGCTTTACCGCTTCATCCACATCGTACGTGACATGGAAGAGATTAAAGTCGCATTCGGAGATGAGGCCTTTGTGTAAAAGATCGTTCGTGACAAAGCGACGCCAGGTTTCCCAATAGTGGCCATTCTGTCGGTCCAGCATTACCACAGGAACGATCGGCATTTTACCGGTCTGCATGAGCGTGAGGATCTCAAAGCCCTCATCGTGCGTTCCAAAGCCACCAGGAAAAAGGGCGAAGGCATTGGTCTCCTTGGCAAAATTCAATTTGCGGGTAAAAAAATAATTAAAATTGATGAGCTTCGGGTCGCCGTTAATGGTGGGATTTGCCGATTGCTCAAATGGAAGCCGGATGTTGAGTCCGAAGCTCTTTTCCGCGCCAGCGCCTTTCTGAGCAGCGCCCATGATGCCATCGCCTCCACCGGTGATGACCATGTATCCATGTTCAACGATTTTTTTGCCGAAACTTTCGGCCTGCTTATATTCCTCCTGATCCTCCTCTGTGCGGGCACTCCCAAAGACAGCAACTTTACGGAAACGGTTGTATTTTGCAAAGACACACGCTGCATGACGGAGTTCGCGGAGCGCTCGATTCATGAGCTTGAGCTCACCGATGCTCGCGTGGTCACGTCCGAACCCCAGCGAGGTATCGATCATTTCCTCAATCAGCCTGGCCGCTTTCCCTTCAGCGACATCCGATGTGAGGTCTCTTACGCGTGGATCAACGGCTTTATCTTTCATAAATAGGGGTCAATAAAA
>CAMDOJ010000205.1 GCA_945903555.1 Chthoniobacter flavus | reverse complement strand
AAAAAGGCGGCGATGCGGTGGCGGATTTTTTCGATTCGCAGGCCTCGCTCGACTTCCATACGGATCATTCCGCAGGTGGCAAGATCCCCGTTGCCGATCCAGTTGCCGAGGATTTCGGTGGGGTCGAGGCCACGGCGGAGCATGCCGATGTAAACATTGCTGTCCACCAGCACGGGAGAGTTCATTTTTTGGCCGCTTTCTTGGAGTCGTAGTCGGGAAAAGGCTCGGCGACTCGCATGAAGGGAATGTCATAATCGGGATCGACGGCGTTTTTCAACTCCTCGGGGCTGAAGCCGAGTCCGGATTTCACGAGGTCTCTGAACCGGGCTTTTCGGTCCATTTCCTTGAGGGCCATTTCGACAGCCTCTGTCTTACTGGCGCAGGCAAACCGCTTCACGACCCGGTCGAGCAAATCCTCGTCAATATGCATGGTCATTTTCATGCCATACTGAGTATGGCATCAGAGTAAAAAAGTCAACTGGGGTTGTTCAATCGTGAGCGGATTCCTTCTCCCAACTCATCTTGATTTTAAGGAATGGTTCGATCCTAGTTTCTAAGAAGATGAGACGCATCGTATTCAGCAAACCAAGGTCCCTTGAAAAATATGTGAATGTGTGGAACTGACGTCTTTTTTAACGTCTTTTTCCAAGGCAAAATTGAATGGAAATGTTGCCTGCTCCCCAGATTCTCTAAGCACGAATAAAACCGATCAGCGTGGGCGTCGGTTGATCATATCGTTTACGCTCAGGCCGATCTCGGGGGCGCCAGAGAACCGAGTGCCGACATTTTTGGCTTCGAGATCGGCGATCGATCGGGCGTAGGAAATCTGCGGCAAGCCGAGGCAGTGTATCCGGGCGGCGATGTCATCTGCCGTCATCAGGTAGTTGAAGAGGAAATCCTTGAGGTGAGGTTTCGCATTCAACGATTTCACATTCACATACAGAAAAAGAGGCCTGCCGAAGGGGATGTAGATTCCTTGAAGAACCGCTTGCTCCGATGGAGCTACAGCCATGGCGCCCTGCACGGGTTGGCCCCTCATGGCGTCGTAATCAAATTCCACGGCCAAGGCCTTGAGCCGCGCACCCTCCTTCACGAAATACGAGTAGGGCAAAAATCCCAGCGCTCCGGGCGTTTTTTCGATTCCTGCAACAAGCTCTTCATCAGCTTCGCTGGCGGTGTAGTCAATTCGCAGTTGTCCTGCTTTGCCTAGGACGACATCCTTGAAGTAGTCGAAAGTGCCGGAATCCTTGCCAGCTCCGAAAAGTTTAACCGGTGTCTCGGGCCACCCGAGTCTGATTTGACTCCAGAGTGTGATCTTACCCTCGGACGCGCGTTCCCACAGGGTTTTTAACTCTGAAATTTTGATGGAACTCGCCCATGTGCAGTCTGGATTAACAGCGATGGTGAGGGCATCGTAAGCGATCGGAACTTCTATGAATGAGATTTGGAAAGCCTTTGCAGCTTTGAGTTCCTCGCGGGTGATCGGACGCGAAGCCCCGGCCACATCGATCTCACCGGCCAGAAATTTTTTCATACCCGCCGTGGTGCCGGAGAATGTTTCTTCAACTTTCACGCCACGGCCCAAGTCATTTAAGTATTCCTCGATTGCGATCTGCATCATCGGATGGACCGTGCTGGAACCATCAATAAGGATGTAGCGATTCTGAGCTGATGCCACGCAGGAGCTCGCCAAAAGGACTGCGAGGAGAACAAATGCCGTGGGGAAAATTCGGCCAAGGATAGTGAAATTCATGGAGGGAAGAGAGCATTTTGATTTCATTGTTGATTCATTACAGATCGCTGTGTGTGGAGATCAATGAATGCTGTGTTACAAGTTTGTTTCAAAAGCTGGCAGGAGGGGGCTCGCTCGGGGCTTTCTCGAAGATGCCCGTGGAACAAGGTAGTCCTCGAGGTGAATTTCGCCGGGGGTAATAGCGGGTTTCATAGGGGAATTTTTATCCGCAGATTTCGCAGATTTTCACAGATTTAAAGTTTATAAACATTGCTCCAAATCATCTGCGTAAATCTGTGGATCAATGATTGTTTTTTGTCAGGATGAAACGCTACTTTCTCGCGCACTCTCCACGACAGGTCCTCGTGAGCAACGGCCAGCAAACTCTCAGAGTCGCGCTCCCTTGGTCCATCGCCGCAAACCTTGCCCGTCCGAATTGCCCGTCCGAATCGCCCGGTTATTTACGTCTCCGGTGATGCCGGATTCATGTTCAGTTCCACAGAACTCGAGACCGACGCGCGTCTCGGCGCGAGGTTTGTTCATCCCCTGTGGCACAACAGTTCCTTACGACATGGTGGAGTTCAGGGAAGTGGCCCGCTACGGCCGCGCTGCGGGAGTCAAACTTGGCCATGTGGACATCGCAAAGTTTACCGAAGGCTTCGGAGCCGCTGGCGTCAATATCACCGATGCCTCAAAGATCGGGCCGGCTTTGCAGGAAGGCCTTGCATCACCCGTTCCATTCCGGTGGACTGCTCGGAAAACGTCGCGCTCATGAAGCAAATCCACGCGGATGTTTTAAACTGACCATGATCCAAGACGATGCGCCGAATTTTGTTTCACTCGATTGCAAGGTTCCCGCAGGAGTCTGGAGCGCCCTGCGACTGCGAATGGAGCGCACGGGCGAAACTCTCGCCCAAGCCGTTACCTCCTGCCTCGGCGAGGCGCTCGATGTGGAGCGGCACTCGATTTTCCAAGTCTCCACCTCCGGTGCGCTTGTGCAAGGTGTTTACCAAGCGGCCACCACGATCGGCGATGTGCGGCAACACGGAGACTTCGGGCTTGGAACTTTTGTGGGGCTCGACGGTGAGGGGATCTTACTCGATGGCCTTTGCTACCGCGCCGGTTCCGACGGCACATTGACCCAGGTTCCGGATTCCACGCCCGCTCCCTTTTGGGTGGCCACCCGCTTCTACGCCGATGTCGAGCAACACATCCTAAATGTCGAGAGTTGGGAGGATCTCTGCTCGCGCCTGTCCGCGCTGCGCTCTTCGGAAAACCTCCTTGCCGCCATCCGCGTCGAGGGCGTTTTTGATTTCATCCACATCCGCGTCGCCTGCAAAGCCGAGGCAGGAACGAGTCTTGTGGACGCCACCTCGCACCAAGCGGAGTTTCGTTTTGAAAATCTCACTGGCACGCTTGTTGGCTTTTTCACGCCGGCCTACGCACGCACAATCAATGTCCCAGGATATCACCTGCACCTTATCAGTGCAGACCGACTGCACGGCGGCCATGTTCTGGAAATTCGTGC
>CAMDOJ010000204.1 GCA_945903555.1 Chthoniobacter flavus | reverse complement strand
CGAGCCTCTCAATCTGTTGTAATTCCCATCGTCATGTCGAAAAACGTCAAGCTTCCGTTCCCGCAGCTCGTGCGGGCTTTTTGGAGTCCCTACTTGAAATTGCTGGGGTATATGACCCCTTACCGGAAACGATTTTTTCTCGGCATCGCTTTCGGCGTTCTTGCTGGCATCGTGAGTGGATCGTTGACTTTGGTCATCCTTAAGGCAGGGGAATCCATCGGGGTGAAAATCGATAAATCTCAGCTCATGCCGGGTGCTATTCCGACTGAAGGGCCAGGTATAGGAGATGTGATAGGGATGAGTATGCTTATTCCTCTCGTGATGGTTCTCAGGGGGCTTTTTTCCTACCTCAACGTGTATTGTTTAGCGTGGGTCAGTTTGCGAGTTCTGCGGGATATTCGGACTAAGTTATTTTCGCATCTGATGTCCCAATCACTCGATTTTTTTAACCGTGAAAAGACCGGGATACTCATGTCGCGAGTCATGAGTGATACTCGGGTCACGCAAAATGCTCTGACTACGGTTTCAGCCGACGTTATCAAGGATCCGATTGCGGTTTTGACTCAGATCGGGGTGCTTGTCGCAATCGATTGGAAATTCAGTCTCACCACATTAGTGCTGTTTCCGCTGTGTATCCTTCCGGTGGTTTATTTTGGGCGCAAGGTGCGAAAGGCGGGAAAGGCAGAGGAAAGAGAATCAGCTCAGATGTCTGTGATTCTTCAGGAGACTTTTGCAGGAGTCCGAGTGATCAAAAGTTTTGCGCGTGAGAACTACCAAACGGATCAGTTTGCAAAATCGAGCGACACTCAGCTCAGAAACAGCCTTCGGGTGCGCCGAAGTTCGGATATTGTTCACCCTTTGATTGAGTGCGTTGCCGCATTCGGTGTCGTCTTGGCGATGATCTACGTTTACTACGCTGACATCAGTTTCATCAAATTTGCAGCTCTGTGCGGGGGCATATTTATGCTTTACCAACCGGTCAAAAATCTCAGCCGAATTCCTATGCAGATGCAGAAGTGCATGGTTTCGGCAATGAATGTATTTGAGCTTATGGAAAAGAAGCCCAGCATTATTGATCGTCCTGATGCGATTGTGCTCGGAAGGTCTGAGGGGCGGATTGATTTTGAGAAGGTGAGCTTTGACTACGGTTCGGATAAGGCTGCCGTTCAGGAGGTGAGTCTTAAGATCGAACCAGGAAAAAAATATGCCCTTGTTGGTTCGAGTGGGGCTGGCAAAAGCACAATTTTATCTCTCATCCTGCGTTTTTACGATCCTCAGCATGGAATCATTCGCATTGATGGGCATGATTTGCGGGATGTCGCCCAGCACTCGCTTCGCGAGACTGTGGGAATGGTGACCCAAGAAACATTTTTGTTTCACGATACGATTGCCGAGAATATTCGCTACGGACGCCTTGATGCGACCCGTGAGGAGATCATTGCCGCGGCGCAGTCCGCCTTCGCACACGATTTCATTCTGGCCCAACCAGACGGATACGAAACCATCGTTGGCGACAAAGGATGTATGCTCAGCGGTGGGCAGCAACAAAGGTTGGCCATCGCAAGGGCGCTTCTCAAAAATGCCCCGATTCTTCTTTTGGACGAGGCTACATCGGCTTTGGATTCTGAGAGTGAGCGAATGGTCCAAGCCGCGCTGGAACGCCTTGCTGAGGGACGTACCGTCGTAGCTATCGCTCACAGGCTCTCGACGATTCTCAATTCGGATTGCATCGTGGTGATGGATCAAGGTCGGATCGTGGCCACGGGTCGCCATGAGGAACTTCTCGAAAAATCGGACCTCTACCGAAGTCTTTACGAATTGCAGTTCCACCATCACGATAGTTTGAATTCCGAGCCTATACTGGCATGAATTTGCAGCCATGGATGATCCCGGAGCATCTTGCGCCGGGGGATGCAAGGAGCCTTGAAGGGGATTGGGCCGACATGGAGTTGCATCGCATCACCTCGACTGACGATCCTTTTTTTGAAATGGCCTTCGGGGCGCTCTTTGCGGAGTTTGGCGACGCAGGTGAGATGGAGCAATCGTCTGTCATCGCGCGGCGTATGCAATGGATGCCGGAACAGTTGATCAATGGGGCCTCGATGCAATATGCCCTTCAGCTTGTCACCCACGCCGGAGAGTTTGTCGCTGTGAGGGATCACACGGTCATTATCCTTGAGTCTGAACAGGGAGCGGTCGTTCATCTTTCGCACAATCTGGTAGCTCCCGAGTGGAGGCGGAGTGGCATTGCGGGGTGGATGCGGGCCCTTCCGGTGGCGACTGCTAAGGATTCACTCCAATCTCTCAGCTTGCCTATTACGTCACCGATAACATTGATCGGAGAAATGGAGCATTTTGATCCTACGCGATCAGCGACATTGGTTCGCCTGACTGCCTACGAGAAGGCTGGCTTCAAAATGGTAGATCCCTCGCGGGTGAGCTATCTCCAGCCTGACTTTCGTGACCCTGCGGAGATCGATCGTTCATTAGGGCCACAACCATTGCCGCTCACTCTCATGCTTCGGCGGATTGGACGCGAGGCTGAGGATTTTGTGGGTGGGGCCGAGATTCTTCACGGCGTGAAAGCCCTCTACAAAATGTATGCCGCGGAGTTCAGATCGGCAGACATGCATCAGGTTTACGAATCGCTGAAATCGTATCCATCCCCAGCGGATCGTATTCCGCTAAAACTTCCAACCGCGCGATGACTCTCTTTCATGATCCGGGATTTGCAGCGCCGATCGGCAAGCACATTATGCCGATCTCGAAATTCGCTTTGGTGGCGGCGGAGGCTAAAAAAGACTTCCCTGATATCGCCATCGTTTCTCCCGATCCAATCACGGAGTCTGATCTGCTGCGAGTACACGCTTTAGACTACATCTCTGCGGTGAAAACAGGAGAACCGCGCTCGCTGGCGGAGTCGCAGAAATTTCCCTGGAGTCCGGATTTGTTTTCCAGCGTATGCTTGACCAGTGGGGGTGTTCTTGCCGCTGCTCGCCAGGCTCTCTCGAATGGCTTTTCTGGGGCACTGGCGAGTGGGTTTCATCATGCGTGCTTTGATCATGGTGAGGGGTTTTGCACTTTCAACGGTCTTGTTGTTGCGCTCGAGGCTCTGCGGGCGTCTGGGCAGATCCGCCATGCGGCAGTGTTGGATCTCGATCTTCATTACGGAAATGGCACCGCACAACTCGCGTCCGCGCGCCCATGGATTCGAGCGCTGTCGATTTACGGGAACGACTATGATGCCAATACGCCCTATCGTGACGTTCGCACAAGGCATCACGTGGATGGGGATAA
>CAMDOJ010000203.1 GCA_945903555.1 Chthoniobacter flavus | reverse complement strand
GTTGACCATCGCCAAAGCTTCCTCATACGTCCCGTAATGTTGCAACACCGCCAGAGGGGCAAACGCCTCCTCGGTGAGTGCGGCGCATTCGTTTGGCACATTTTCCAGTAACACAGGTCCCAGCAAAGAACGACCCTCCACATGACGAGGCGTGAGCAACTGAGCTCCTACTGAGACGGCTTCGTCAATCCATGTGAGAATTTTTTCACGCGCGGCGGGGTTGATCATCGGACCGACGATGATTCCCGGATCTGCCGGGTCGCCGGTACGGATCTTTTCGTTGATGTGCGAGACGAGCGCCCCTCGGAATTGGGTGAAGATCTCGCGGTTCACTAAAATGCGTTGGACGCTGATACAGGATTGCCCCGCATAGCCGAAGGCGGCTGTGGCGATCTTGGGAATGGCCGCATGCCAGTCACAATCCGGCTCAACGATCACTGCCGCATTTCCGCCGAGCTCGAGTGCCGTTTTCATTTTTGACGCGCGCGACTTCAGCCGCCAACCCACATCCACGCTTCCGGTGAAGCTGAGCATCTTGATGCGGGGGTCGTCGAGAAGCGGCCCGACGAGATCGTGCGAGAAGGGAACGACATTGATCTGTCCAGCGGGGACTCCCGCTTCATGCAGCACCTCAGCGAGCAGCAAGGCCGTGAGGGGAGTTTTCATGGCCGGCTTGAGAACCATCGTATTTCCTGTCGCCAAGCAAGGCGCCACCTTGTGCGCAACGAGGTTCAGAGGAAAATTAAACGGCGTAATACCGAGCAGAACCCCGATTGGAAATCGCCGCACGAGACCGAAATGCCCAACCCCCGGCGCACTCGCATCCATATTGATACCATGCCCCTCGTCTGCCAACGCGAGAGCGGCGGCGAACCGGAAAGTGAGTGCCGCGCGCACCACCTCCGCCTGGGCGAAGGTGACGGGTTTGCCGGCTTCGGAGACGATCACATCCACAAATTCCTGACGCCGATCGAGAATGAGGTTGTGAATTTTCTCTAAAGTGGATGCCCGCGCATCCGCCGTGAGACGCCGAGTTTGCTGGAATGCTCTATGGGAGCTGGCAATCGCGGATTCGACATCTCCCGCAGAAGCAACACAGACATCCGCCAAATTTTCTCCAGACCAAGGGTTGTAAACAGATTCGCATGCGGTGGTTTCCACCCAACATCCATCCAGATAAAATGGCTTCATAGATTAGATCCGTTCAACTTCGCGTTTTTCCACAAAGATAGGCAAGCCCTCTCGGGAAAAGCAGTTCATGAGTTCCTCAGGATCGAGCGCCTCTGGCATCATCACCCCACGTTCCGTGATTTTTCCTGTGGCGAGGAGGCGGGCGGTAATGGCGGGCGGAATGCCGGTCTGCACCAACGTGAGCGAGTAGCCGTATTTTTCGTAAGTGTCGCGGTGACTATCCATCGAGTAGACAAAATATTCCACGCGCTTGCGGTCCTTCGTTCCGCGAACCTCCGTACCCACGCAGGAATAGCCTTCGACCGTGGCCCCAAGCTGGGCGGGCTTTGGCAGATGCGCGCTTGCGACGCGCACGGGAGACACCTCCACGCCGTCCACCTTCACTTTTTTCCATGTGTCGAGGTTCAGAAGTTGGAGGGTTTTGGAAATATTCACCACTTTGTCCGGCACGCTGTATTTGAAGACGGAATAGCGGACACCCTTATCCACAAAAGGAGGGTAAATACCGAGGCTGACCCCCTCCTCGTGCGCGACGGCATAGGTTTTTTGTAATCCAATGGGATCAGGAAACCGCACCCACTCGACTTCGGTTTCGAGCGGCTTCCCGCTCACAACTCGACCGTCCTTCACATAATAGGGAGGGGCGCCGAGTTCCTCAAAAAAGGTCTCAGGTGAAAAAAGAACGGCAAACCGATAGCCCCGCACCTCTGCGTTATCGGCATCCAGCACGCGAATGCTCGAAGCCGTATCAAGGCGATCCATCGCCCAACGAGCAAAGACATTCACAGCTCCAGGATCCATGCCCATGCAGAGGATGCCCGCCAAACCGCGATCTAGGAAGGGTTGGTTGAATCTTTCGATCTCGGCCTCGTAGGAATTTTTTCCCGGCTTTTTGACGCCTGGCGCAGAATAAATATCCGCCGCCATATCAATGTAGTGTGACCCAGCGCGCAGGCAGGCCTCGAGCACAGCGTAGTTGGTATTACAAACACAGGCATTACAAGTCACCGTGATCCCATGTTCCTTCATGAGCGCGGCGAGTGCGTCGACATCCATGGCATTCGCCTGCACCACAATAAAGCGACTCTTTGGTGTATGCGCGGCAAGCTGGTTTGCAAAAATCGGGTCCAGATCCGCTAATACAATTTTGTCGAAGCAGTCATAGCTATGAAGTTTCTGACCAATGACCGAGCCGACACCGCCGATTCCGATAACCATTGCGTTTGCCATAAAATAAAAGATTTTAGCCGCCTGATCCCGCTTGAAGACAAGCTAGCTCATCCCAGACTTATACGCAAGCAGCCCAATTTGCACGAGACCACTCTGACTCTAAAATGGCGTCAGTTTTTGCCAATCCCCGACTTGAGTTTTTCCAGTTTGGGAGCTATGACCGCGCGATTGTAAGGGTGGTTCGGATTTCGCTCGTAGAAGTCCTGATGATAAGCCTCGGCAGGGAAAAATTCGGCTCCCTCAATGATTTCGGTGACGATCGGCGATCGGAATCGTGACTGCGCGTCTGCGAGGGATTTTTTCGCTATTTCGAGTTGACCTGGATTTTCCGCCACAATGATAGATCGGTATTGCGTACCGTGGTCGGCCCCTTGCCGATTGAGCGTGGTGGGATCGTGGGCATCCCAGAAAAGGGCGATGATTTTTTCATAGGAAATCCCAGTTGGATCGAAGGCGATCCGGACCACCTCAGCGTGTCCGCTTTTTCCGGAGCAAACCTCCTCGTAGCTAGGGTTCGGTTTTTTGCCTGCGGTATATCCGCTAGTGACGGATTTAATGCCCGGTTGGCCTTGATAAACGGCCTCAACGCACCAAAAACAGCCCCCACCCACAACGGCGTATTCTTCATTCATGGATGCACTCAAACACAATTGCACCGATACCGCCAGCAGGAGGAAGAGGAGGCAGGAGATTTTCGCCCAGCTGATTCCTAGTTTCATGGCTCGAAGTTTACACTCGCCGAGGAATCCTGCAAGGGAGGGTGAAGTATTTCCCAAGTTAATCTTCCGCCAAGAACTGCGACGGATATTCTTCATGGCACTTTCATTCTCATGAAATTCTTTTTTCCAATCCGATGAGTTGCGAGCCTGTCATCCCT
>CAMDOJ010000202.1 GCA_945903555.1 Chthoniobacter flavus | reverse complement strand
ATTTCTTTCGGTGGGTTCGAGGAATAGGAGTCCACCAGCTTGTTGATTTGAGCGGCTCCTTCGGCGCCATCCATCGTGAGCGACTCTCCGCGTTCGAGGAAAACGCCAAACTCCGCGAAGATCTCATCCAGTAATCCCGCGAGCGTCGTGCCGCGCGATTTGGCATAGGCGGCTGCCTCCGCGATGAGCACGGCGGCGGAGTTTCCATCCTTGTCGCGAACAAAATCCGATGCGCTATAGCCGTAGCTTTCCTCACCGCCGAAAACGTAGAACGAGGAGTGCTCGAGCCGAAGTCGGCGGGTCTCCTCCTCCGGGAGGTCGCTGTAGCCCTGACGAAGTGCTTCGGGGATCGCGGCCTCGTAGTTGCCAAGCTTTTGGCCGATGTATTTGAAGCCCGTTAGAGTTTCCACACAACGGAGGCCAAATTTATCCGCGATCGCTTTCTGGAGATCCGTCGTCACGAATGTCTTAATAATCACTCCGCGCGAATGGTTGGCGGCATTCAGGATGCCCTTTTCAAAAAACTTCATCGAGCGATACCAGGCCAGAATGGAGCCAATTTGGTTGCCTGTGATGAGCTGCATGCAGCCTTCGGCGTTACGTGCGGCGATGCCCATGCGGTCGTCATCTGGGTCGGTCGCAATCACGAGGTCCGCTCCGGTCCTGTCGGCTTGGGCGATTGCCATGCTGAGGGCTTCGGCATTTTCGGGGTTGGGAGACTTGACGGTGGGGAAGCGGCCATCGGGCACTTCCTGTTCGGCCACGCCTTCGCATTGGAAGCCCAGACGCTTGAGCATCGGCTTAATGATCACTCCGCCCACGCCATGCAACGGGGTGTAAACGATCTTGAGCGAATTTTCCCGTCGGATCAAATCGGGGTCGAGGGGGAGTGTGGACAAGCGCGCCATGTAGGCTTCGTCGATATCCACGCCCATCGGGATTACCTTCCCTCGCTCGCTTTCAGGAACGGCCAGGTAGTCCTCGCTCTCGACGGCATTCACTTTTGCGATAATCGAAGAGGCATGCGGCTCGACGACTTGACAACCGTCCTCGAAGTAAACTTTGTAGCCATTATATTCTGGCGGGTTGTGGCTGGCGGTGAGGTTGATGCCGGCTTGGGCTTTGACGAGGCGAACGGCGAACGAAAGCTCGGGAGTCGATCGAGGACCCTCAAAAAGGTAGGCGTCGCAACCGAGTTCCGTGATGATTTTGGCCGCTAGCTCGGCGAACTCCCGTGAGAAAAATCGGGTATCATGGCAGAGACAGATCGCGGGTTTCCCAGGGCGCCCCTGTTTGGCGAAGTGCTCCTTGACATACAGCGTAAGGCCTTGCGTGGCTCGGCTGATGTTATACTGGTTCACCGCATTCGTCCCGACGCAGGCAAATTCCGGGCGACCGAGATCCTGTGGGTGCCCGCGCTCAGCTTGAGTGACTACGGCACCGATCGTTTTGCCGCGCAAGCCGCCCGTGCCAAAGGCAAGGGTGCGAAAAAACCGGTTATTCAATTCAACCCAATTTTTGGCATCGACTAATTCACCCACGGACGCGGGATAGACCGGCGAGGAGCTACGAGATAGAAGCGAAAGGATATTTTCCGCAGATTCGGGGAGGATGAAGCCTTCGTTAGCGGCTTGTTGGATGGAAAGAATAAGCGAACTCATAAAGTGGGTTTAGTTAGCATGCAGAACGAAGATATGTCCATCGAACACTTCTGAAAATTCAGCTCGTGCTTGCATAGGGACAGCTTTTGAGTGATAATATAAAAATCCACGCTATCAATTTTCTGAGGCGGTGGATCTCCACGAAATAACAATGAATAACTTACTCAGTAAAATCCGAGTCACAAACTCCCTCTTCCTCATAGGTACCTTTATTGTCACCTTCACAGCGGTGCCTCTTTATATATGGCACTACGGATTGAGCGGATTCCAAATCGGTCTTTTCTTCTACTTCACCGTTTCGACTGCGATGAGCATCACTCTGGGCTACCATCGCTTATTTTCCCATCTCACCTTTCAAGCGAGCCCGATTGTGAAGCTCTACACCCTGCTCTTTGGAGCCGCGGCCTTTGAAGGTTCTGCCCTCGCGTGGTCGGCCGACCATCGTCGGCATCATAAATTTGTCGATCATGATGACGACCCCTACGATATTTCGCGTGGTCTTTTTCACGCCCACATCGGTTGGCTCCTCTTCCGCCGCGCACCAGATACCCCTCTCACTTGGGTGCGTGATTTGCAAAAAGATCGCCTCGCATGGTGGCAACATAATCACTACGTGAAGATCGCTATATTGATGAGTTTTGCGCTCCCTACGCTCATCGGTTGGCTCTATGGTGGCCCGATCGTGGCGCTCGGATCCTTCTTGATCGCCGGCTTTGCCCGCGTGGTTTTCGTTCACCACATGACATTCTGTATCAACTCCCTATGCCATTGGATTGGGGACCGTCCTTACTCCAGCCATTGCAGCGCACGAGACAGTCTGCTCATGGCCATATTGACCTTCGGTGAGGGGTATCACAATTTTCACCATGAGTTTCAATACGACTACCGTAATGGAGTGAAGCCATGGCAATTCGATGTCACTAAGTGGACGATTTGGATCCTCAATAAATGCGGACTCGTTCGCAATCTCCGCACGGTGCCAGAGGAAAAAATCCTCAAGGCCCAGATCGTTGAGCAAGAAATCCAGTTGGAAGCCCGTGTTTCCGCCCACCCATCTGCTTTCTCCGACTCGATCAAGGCAATGGTCGATAGCGCCCGCGCCCAGATGAACGAGTCCATGCTTCGTTGGGAGGAACTCCTTATCGAATACCGCGCCGCCGCCGCTGGCCAAACTGCCATCTCCCGACGAGAAATGGCGGAACTCCGCCGCAACGTGAAGCAGGCCGCAGATAAATTTTACCGATCCCTTCGCGACTGGAAAAACGCTTGGAGCCGCATCCCAGCCCACGCGTAATTGACCATCTCAAAAAAGCCGCCGGATAAATCTTTTTAAGGTTTATCCGGCGTTTTCATTGGATGGATCGATATCTCTTGTCCGCTTTCGGTGGAGATTTTAACTCCGTTCTCGCGTTTGCTTTTCAGCTCTGCGTTGACATGGCGTCCCCGTTTGATATTCCTCTGCACTCAATTTATGGCAAAAACCACCAAGTCCACCACCACCGCAGCCCCAAAAAAGGGCAAATACGTTTATAATTTTGGAGCCGGAAAAGCTGACGGCGACGGAAAAATGAAGCCCCTCCTTGGCGGCAAGGGAGCGAATCTCGCGGAAATGACCCGCATCGGCTTGCCTGTGCCTCC
>CAMDOJ010000201.1 GCA_945903555.1 Chthoniobacter flavus | reverse complement strand
CTAGCCGTTTTAGCCCTCCCCTCGATGGTTTCCCTCTTGGGCTCGACCGGACGCAAGGGCGCCGTGATTTCCGTGATGAACACTTTGGAGCAATCCCGCGTGGCCGCTTTGGAAAAAGGGCGGGATGTTTTTGTGGTTTTTTGGCGACGCCAAGGCAACGAAGCCGATGCCATGCTGGTACTTCAAAAGAACGAGGCCGATACCGCCTGGGAACCCCTCTCGCGCTGGATTGAGCTCCCCAATGGCGTTTTGTTTTATAAACCTGACACCGACGACAGCGTCTTTAGCGAAGATACGGATCTCCTTGCCAGTCAATCGATATCCCCAACAGAACTACCCGGACACCTATCCGCATCCGAACTTAATGATGTCGGAGGTATCCGCTTCAACAGCAACGGAGGAGTCGCTCATCCCGACAACTCCAGCCAGATGGTCGTCGCCCTTACGGAGGGTGTGCGTGATTCTGCCGAGGGAACCGACGAAATCCTCTCCGCACAAAAGAAAATCAACGGCGGCTTCGAGGTCATCACCATCGCACGCTACACCGGGCGAAGCACGCTGGATATGAGTTCTCTCTGATGACTCCTCCGGCCCCTCCCCCAACGCCAAGCCGGAGCGTTAAGGCCTTTTCTTTGATCGAAGTCCTCTTGGCCATCGGGATCGTTTCTTTCGCCGTTGTGGCCATCGTTGGCATGCTCCCCATCGCCCTCAATACGGCACAAGACAGCATGTTAGATACGGATGCCGCCATTATTACCCAAAGAGTCTTTGCCGAGTTACAAGCCGGCACCGGCACGAACCGCCCCGTTTCGATCAATGCCCTTGGCAACACGATGGAGATCGACCTGTCCTCGGATGGAACCAACTACCTAGCTTTCGGCGACGCCGGTGGGGTGCAAAGCTCCCCAGCCACCGAGGCCCCGATCACCGACGAAGGAGTTCAATTTCTGGGCCTTATCAGTGTGTCCACAAACACAGGCATTTCTAACCTCTCCCGAGTGGAAGTGTCCATCACCTCGCCCGCTGCTGCTCCTGCATCCTCCCGAAAGACAAACGCTTTTGTGACACTGATGGGGTATTAGCTTTAGACAGAATTAACAGGATTTTCAGGATTAACAGGATCAATAAAGAAAATGGAAAAGGCTGTTTTATCGGAGAAGATCATTGGGTGTGCGATGCGGGTCCATCGATCCCTTGGGCCAGGTTATCTTGAGTCCGTTTATCAAAACGCCCTGCTTATCGAATTAAAAAAAGCGACTATCGAAGCGGTTAAAAATCACCGCATCCCCGTTTACTACGAAGGAGAACAAGTCGGCGACTTTGTTGCCGATGTGATCGTGGATAGCTCCGTCATTCTCGAACTGAAGGCCACTCAAGAAATTCACGATGCCCATGAAGCGCAACTTGTAAACTATCTTCAATCCACTGGACTCGAAATCGGGCTCATCCTCAACTTCGGCGCCGCATCCTTGCAGATAAAAAGAAAGCACAAATCCTATCGCCCCAAATCCTCCCCTCTTGGAAATCCTGAAAATCCTGTCCATCCTGTCAAAAAAGCCTTTTCCCTCTTGGAAATCCTCGTAGCCATTTCCGTGCTTTCGATCCTTTTGGTCGTTCTTTTGAATATCGTTCATGGGTCGACGACGCTCTGGCGGACGACAGAAAACCGGGCCGAGGCGTATCGCGAAGCCCGTGCCGCGATCCAAGTCGTGTCCGCCGACCTGCGAAATCTCCTTCCCTCCACCAACACAGCTTATTTTCTTACCAACCTCCCCGGCAGCGATGCCTCGACCCGCCCGAATAGCCAGATCGGGTTTCTATCCACACTCCCCATGACCTCACAGAACACGAACAACAAAAGCGATCTCTGTGCCGTCGCCTACTTTCTGGCTTACGGAAACAAGGCCCCTGTCGCCGGAAATCAGGGTCCCCAAAGCTACAACCTCTACCGCTACTTCACCGAAAGCAACGAGACCTTCGCCAACCTCGAGAAAAACGCCCCTTTCTCCGACGTCAACCCAGCCAATACCAAGTGCGAGATTCTCGCCCGCAACATCTTGGACTTTCAGATCACCCCGCTCAGCGCCAACTCCAACGGATTTACGAACTGGACGTATTCCGCCAGCACTCCCACCCCCGACCTCGTGGAATTAAAAATCATCGGGCTTAATAACGAACGCACCCAACGCTTCAACGCCCGCAACGATCAGGCTGGATGGGATGCGCTCCGAGGAGAGACCAATACCTCCGATCACCTCAAAAACACCAAAGCCTTCACCACAAGAGTGAAAATCAATCGCCAATAGGATGTTGCGAAACCCATATAAAAAAGGCTCTGCCTTGGTGACTACGCTCTTCGTTCTTGTGGTGCTCTGCACGATCACGGTCGCTTTTTTACAAACCATGACCATGGAACGCGCCGTCTCACGGAGTCTTAAGAACAAGTTCAAGGCGGAATTGGCAGCGGAAGCGGGCGCGAACATGGTCGCCCAGGCCATGGCGGAAGCGATTGGAACTCATGCCGGCTTTTTGGTTTTATCGACAAATATAAGCCCTGGGCTAACACCAATTTTCTACATTCAAACAGGTAGCAACTACACTGCATCGAATGTGTTGCCGCTAGTTTCCGGCGATCTCACAAACTATCTTGGCGTCCGCTCGTCTTCCACATCGGCCCTCGTCGACTACCTCGCGCAGGCGACCAACACCAACAACGCCGTCAATGCGAACAAACTCATTGGCGCCTACCGCATCCTCGCGAATTCGGGCCCCACCAACTTCAACGCCCCATGGATTCACTTTACGAATACCAATGGGGAAACCAACTCTCGCGTTGCCTTTTTTGTTCTGGATGAGCAATCCAAGTTGAATCTGGCTCAACACGGCTGGTCCACCAATACGAATCGTGCCGGTTGGTCAAACTCCCCCACCCTCGTTCCCATTGCCATCGCCGGAACGACAAACCTCCTCACCACCAGCGCGGCCGCGGCTTTTGCCTCAGCGACCAATAAATCCCACTTCGTTGGCAACCTACCTCAGATTTTTTCTGATCGCGCGAATTATGAATCCAAAAAACACCTCTACACCTGCGTCTTCGGCCCAAGCCAAGACTTTATTCCCAGCGGATACACCAATACAAACGGCACATTCTCGAACTACGCTCAAGCTCACCTCCCCAAGTGGAATATCAACAACCTTGCCAGCAATATCTCATTCGGAACGACCGCATCCCTTCGTGCGTCCAATATCGCCCAAGTCATCAACACCAACCTACCCAACTTCGGCAAACGGGATATCGCGATGTCAAATGGGCTC
>CAMDOJ010000200.1 GCA_945903555.1 Chthoniobacter flavus | reverse complement strand
CGACTCAACGCGATCGATGCAGAGATAGATCCCCTCACGCGAAATATCGCACTGCAAGCAACGATGGCCAATAAAGACGGTGGGCTCCGACCAGGTATGTTTGCATCCGTTTCCGCCATAGCCCCGGAAGAAAAAACCCACACTGTCATTCCCGCTATGGCGGTGATTTTTGCCGCTTATGGGAACTCGGTTTTTGTGGTGAAGGAAGAAGCCGACAAGGAGGGAAAGTCCCACCTCGTCTGCGACCAGAAATTTGTGCGCCTCGGATCGCGTAAAGGCGACTTCGTGGCCGTAGAGGAGGGTCTTGAAGCCGGTGAAAAAGTGGTGTCCGCAGGGGGATTTAAGCTTCACAAGGGAGCCACTGTGGTGATCGCAGAAGGCGAAAGGCCTGCTCTCTCGACCTCCCCTCAGCCATCAGAAAAGTGACACAGCGCTTTTCCGTCACTCCAAGATTTCGCATTCATGCAATTCACTGACATTTTCATACGCCGACCAGTTCTGGCCATCGTTATCACGCTGGTGATTGTCGTGGCCGGCCTGCAGGCCATTCGCTCTCTCAACGTCCGCCAATACCCAAGAACAGAAAATGCCGTCATCTCGGTGACGACAGTGTATGTGGGCGCGAATGCGGATCTGGTGAGAGGTTTCATCACCACTCCGCTGGAGCGAGTGATCTCGGCGGCGGAAGGAATTGATTACGTTGAATCTACAAGCGCTCAAGGTCTCTCGACCATCAAGGTCCGACTGAAGCTCGACTACGATGCAACTCGCGCTCTCGCGGAAATCAGCTCAAAAGTCGACCAGGTCCGTGGCGACCTCCCCCCCGAATCCGAAGTCCCCATCATGAATGTGGAAACGGCCGATTCGCGCTTCGCCTCAGCCTACCTGAGCTTCAGCTCGGATATCCTCGAGCAGAATGAAATCACAGATTATCTCACGCGGGCGATTCAGCCCCACCTCACCGCGCTGACTGGCGTTCAGCGGGCCGACATTCTCGGTGCTCGCACCTTTGCCATGCGTATCTGGCTGGATCCCGCAAAAATGGCATCCTTACAAATCAGCCCCACCGACGTTCGCCGCGCCCTCGCCGCGAATAACTACCTCTCACCTGTCGGCCAAACCCGAGGGGCTTGGATTCAAGTTAACCTCACAGCTAATACGAACCTCACTTCGGTCGATGATTTCCGCCGAATGGTCGTTCACCAGAGCGGAGACAAACTCGTGCGCTTGGAGGACATCGCCAACGTCGTACTCGGCGCCGAGGACTATGATACGGAAGTCCGTTTCAGTGGAGTCACGGCTGTTTTCATGGGGATCTGGGCTCTCCCAAACGCGAATGCCCTCGATGTGATCAAACTCGTGCGAAAAGAAATGGAGGAGATCAAAAAAAACCTCCCCTCAGGCATGACTGCTAGTGTCGCCTACGACTCCACCAAGTATATCGACAACGCCATCAGCGAAGTCATTAAGACTCTCTCGGAGACCCTACTGATCGTGGTCATCGTGATTTTTCTCTTTCTCGGTTCCTTACGATCCGTGCTGGTTCCGGTCGTGGCGATTCCAATCTCCCTGATTGGGGCCGTATTTTTGATGCAGCTTTTCGGATTTACAATCAACTTACTCACCCTCCTTGCCATTGTGCTGAGTGTCGGGCTCGTGGTCGATGATGCCATCGTGGTCGTGGAAAATGTCGAGCGCCACTTGCGTGAGGGAAAATCCCCTTTCGATGCTGCGATTCTGAGTGCGCGAGAACTCCTCGGACCCATCGTTGCCATGACTATTACATTGGCGGCCGTTTACGCTCCCATCGGGCTTCAGGGTGGACTGACGGGCACGCTCTTCCGCGAGTTTGCATTCACTCTTGCTGGTGCTGTTTTGATATCGGGCATTGTGGCCCTGACCCTCTCGCCGATGATGTCATCGAAGTTGCTCCATGCGGGAGTCAAGCACCGTTGGCTTCCCTCCCACATTAATGCCGCCTTTTCCAAGGTGCAGAACTTCTACGCTTGGCTCTTGGATGGCGCGCTCTCGGCACGCCCCGCCGTTTACATGGTGTGGATTACACTATTCCTTTTGGCAGTCCTTTTTTATACCCAGTCGCCCAAGGAGCTCGCTCCGACTGAGGATCAGGGCATCATTTTTGGCATTCTGGAGACGCCTTCTAATGCCAGCATCGACCAGATGTCCCTCTTCTCCAAGCAAGTCACACAGGTTTTCCAGAGTCAGTCGGAAACAGGCTTTACCTTCCAATTGACGAATCCCCAAGGCGGTATTGCTGGCATGGGATTAGTGCCCTGGAATGAAAGAAAGCGCACCGCCTTCCATATCCTTCCAGGCGTGCAAGCCCAACTCAATGCGATTCCCGGCCTAGGTCTTTTCGCGGTCATACCCCCCGCCCTCCCTGGAGGTGGTGACTTTCCTGTTGAGATCGTTATTACCTCGACTGCGCCCGCGGAAAAGATTTTGGAGTTCGCTAATATCCTCCGCGATAAGGCAGCCTCGAGCGGTATTTTTGCGTTTCCTCCATTGATTGATTTGAAATACGATCAACCTCAATCTGAGTTTGTCATTGATCGCGACAAGGTGGCCTCCCTCGGACTGAATCTCGCTGAAGTCGGTTCAGATATTGCCGCAGCGGTCGGCGGCCACTTTGTGAACCGCTTCAATATCGATGGACGCAGCTACAAGGTTATTCCCCAGATCAGTCGCGCCAACCGCCTGAATCAAGAGCAAATCCTTGATCTTCAGATTCGCGGACTTGGGGGAAAACTCATCCCTCTGAGCACCGTCGCCACGCTCCGCAACAGCACAGAACCCCGCACTCTTCCTCGCTTCCAACAAATGAACTCCGTTAAGATCAGCGGAGTTGCGATCCGCCCGCTGGATGAGGCTTTGAAATTCATGGAAGCCGAGGCCGCAAAGATTCTGCCCAGCGGATACTCGCTCGACTTCACAGGGGAATCCCGTCAACTCCGGCAAGAGGGATCCTCGAAATTCCTCATCACTTTTGGCCTTGCCGTGATGATCATCTTTCTCGTGCTGGCGGCCCAGTTTAACAGCTTCCGCGACCCTTTCATTATTCTCCTGGGTTCGGTACCCATGGCGATGTTCGGAGCGCTTCTTTTCACTTTCCTCAAGATGCCGGCCCCCGATATGCCGTTCTGGACAAACGGGTGGACGACGACCCTCAATATTTATTCCCAGATCGGTCTAGTAACACTCATCGGCCTCATTGCCAAAAACGGAATCCTCATCGTCGAGTTTGCGAATCAACTCCAAAGGCAGGGCCTCAAAAAAATCGATGCTGTTCGGAGCGCTGCCTTAACTCGCCTTCGCCCGATTGTGATGAC
>CAMDOJ010000199.1 GCA_945903555.1 Chthoniobacter flavus | reverse complement strand
AGCCCTTCGCGTCCGTGGAGGACGTCTTTGGCGTAGTCGAGTCCGCGGACCTCGGTGAGGATCTCCGCAAGGCGGCGAGCCGTACCGCTCGGGGAGTCTTTTTTGAGGCGATGATGCATTTCGACTACTTCAAGGTCGAAGTCGGGCCCTAGAATCTCGGCGGCTTTTCTGGTAAGCCAGAAGAGTGTATTGACGCCAATAGAAAAGTTGGGAGCAAAGACGATCGGGATGACTTTGGAAATAGCTAAAATGCGATCGCGATCTTGGTCAGTGTGCCCAGTTGTACCAATGACGAGTGGCTTCCCAGCATTCGAGCAAGCTTCAGCGACCAAGACAGTGGCGCTCGCGTCGGTGAAATCAATCACGGCATCACACAATGGAAGCTGGCTGGCTAGGTCGTCACCGGTATCGAGTCCCCCAGCGAGGACATACGAGTTGTCCGCATGGATGCAAGAGATGAGGGCCTGACCCATCCGCCCTTTCGCTCCATTGATGATAACGCGCGTGCTCATAGACCAGATTTTTCTAGTGTTTTTGTGAGTTGCTGAACGTTGGCCGCGCTCATTTCGCAAAGAGGAAGGCGAACGTCCGTTGTCATTCTTCCCAAGCGGGCGAGCGCAAACTTCACCGGCACGGGATTCGGCTCAATGAAGAGATCCTTGAAAAGGGGATAGTATTTAAGGTGGATCGCGAGGGCTTTTGCCGATTCACCCGCCAGTTGGTGACGAACCATCGTGGCGACCTCTGCTGGTATCACGTTCGTGGCGACGCTGATGACACCCACGGCGCCTACAGACATGAACGGGAGTGTGAGCGAGTCGTCGCCGGAAAGGATTTCAAAATCCTCTGGCAGGGCTGCGCGAAGTTGGTTGACCCTTTCCACAGAGCCTCCCGCCTCCTTGATGGCGTGGATGTTTGGAAAGTCTTTGGCCAAGCGCAGAGTTGTTTCGACGCCGATCTCTATACCGCAACGACCGGGGATGCTGTAAAGCACGAGGGGAATCTTGACGGCTTGAGCGATCGCGGCGAAGTGGCGGTAGAGGCCCTCTTGGCTCGGTTTGTTGTAGTAGGGAGCCACGAGAAGAGCGGCATTCGCGCCGAGTTTTTCAGCGGCCTGAGTGAGAGTTACCGCTTCCGAGGTCGAGTTAGAACCGGTGCCCGCGATAACCTGGCAACGTCCTGCCGCCGTCTGCACTGCGACCTCGATGACTTTGAGGTGTTCCTCATGGTCCAGCGTGGGGGATTCTCCAGTCGTTCCGACGGGAATGATGCCTGTGATGCCCGCTGCGATTTGCGCCTCGATGAGAGACTGAAATGCTGCTGTGTCGAAATTCCCGTCCCGAAATGGGGTGACGAGTGCCGTGTGGGTTCCTGCGAATGACATGTGATGTATCGTTACAAAGAAATAGTCCCCTCGAAAACAAAATCTGCAGGGCCAGTGAGGCGGACTTTCTCAAATCCGCCGGTTTCGGTTTTTTCAAAACTGACGGTCAGGGTGTCGCCGCCACGTACTTTCACTCGAACAGGGGATGAAGCCTCGGTCTCGAGAGCATGAATGAGTGCGGTTGCGCATACGCCCGTTCCGCAAGCCAGAGTCTCATCCTCAACCCCGCGCTCGTAAGTTCTTAGAACCAGAGTTCCATCATCCATCACTTGTGCAAAGTTGGCATTCGTACCCTTCGGTGAGAAGGTCTCGTGGTAGCGGAGCGAGGATCCCTTAGCTCGGATGTCGATTTCCTCGACGTTCTCGACAAAGGCGACAGCGTGAGGAACACCCGTATTCAGGAAGTGAATGGTCATCTCGCGATCGGCGAGGAGAAGAATCTGAGTAGGACGATGATCTTTAGGGACCCCCATACCGAGAGTAACAGAGTCACCCGAAAGAACCGCTGTGATCGGTCCCGCTTGGGTCTCGAAGCTGAGCGCATGGGGCGGAATATCCATCAGTCGTGCGGCAAATCGGGCAAAGCATCGAGCCCCATTGCCGCACATCTCCGCTTCTCCTCCATCGCTATTGTAGTAGCGCATGCGAAAATCGGCAGCACCCACGGCGGGTTCCACGGCAAGAAGGCCGTCAGCCCCGATCCCGCGGTGCCTATCGCAGAGGCGCTCGATTGTCTCTCGGTCGAGTGAGAATTCTCCAGAGAGATTGTCGATGACGACGAAGTCATTTCCGGCTCCGTTCATTTTGGTAAATCGAATGTCCATATGCGTGGAAACCTATCGCGGAGGGGAGGTCGTCTGCAATACTGGTCGAATGGGTTGCCGTTTTTCGATTGAGATTCGCCTCAAATTAGTAGTTACAAATCACTGTGTGAAAATACACCCAGTTTCTTCTCGCGAGCCTGGGACTCAAGGTGGCTGAGTTTTTTACGAAATCCCCAACTCCGTGGGTGGTCGGGGAAGTCGGTCGGTTTTCCGTAGACTCGTGCCCATCCGTTGCGAACGAGCTCCGTGCCGAGGTCTTTCTGGTTGACCATGACGATGGCGTAGAATCTTTGTTTTTTGGAGGCACCTCGGGCGTCTTCCCATTTTGTCAAAACCTTGAAATCTTCAGATAGAAATTGCCGAGTGAAGGCATGCGCGTTTTCACCTGCTGTGATGACTTTCTTCTTATCGATCCCGAATGCACGAGCTTGCTCGCGCACGCGTTCCGGGATGCGGGTGTCGGTTTCTGGGCAGTCCACAAAATAGAGGCGGAAGTGGTGATTCTTGCCTTTGCAGATGACATGAAAGCTATCGCCGTCGCTGTAGCTCGACTTCGCAAGGTGGCAGGGACTCAACTCCACCCAATCTTGTGGGGCGCTTTCCGCCGTGAGTGGCAGAATTACAGTTGGCGTAAGGATGCAGATAAGGAGCGCTCGCAGGGACATCACTTGCGTGTTGGGTGGCGTTACTTCGATTGCATTTTAAAAACGCCATCCCAGTCTGCGCTGGGAGGATTCGCTTTCAAGGTGAGGGTTCGCTCGAGCATCACAAGAGAGGGAGTGGAGGGCGAATCAAGGTTCTTTTCCGGGCGGTTCGGCTCTAGGTTGGCGGACTCCTGAAAAGCCGCGAGAGCCTCGTCCCAGCGTTGTGCAAGGTAATGAATGATCCCCTGTGCGTAGATGTCCAGGCAGCGGTTCGTTTCATCAGTCAAATCTGAGCGCAGACAGACAACCTCATACATCTCGGCGGGTTCCTTGCGGCCTTTGACGATGATGTTGTCGAGGAAGCGGAAGACGCAATCATCCCCTTCCTTGGCCGCTAAGCGCATGGTTTCTCCAGTGATCATCGTGTAAGCGCCGTAACTCTTCGATCCGCTCTCGCAACGAGCGGCTAGGTTTACGGTGTCACCCATCATCGTGTAG
>CAMDOJ010000198.1 GCA_945903555.1 Chthoniobacter flavus | reverse complement strand
CATTGTCGAGAAACCCGAGTATCGGAATGAGCGCTACAATAAAGATGATCACTGTACGCGCGCTCCACCCCATCAACACAAACCGCCTATAGCCAAAAACCGGCAGATATTTTGCAGCCGGCAACTGCAGTATCGTCATGAGGGGCGTGACAGCAGCAAGAAGACCTAACACCGTTGAACTCGCGCCTATGCTTTTCGCATAAAGAATGAGCGGAGTTCCAACGATAATCTGAAAGGTCAGCGCATTGAAAAAAGCAAACCAATGGGCATTGAAGGAGCCCTTTGGACAATCCGCACTCACAAATCCACCCAGCCAGATGTGAGAGCATTCAATGAGACAACAAAGCTTATTTGGAGCCTTCTGGGGATTCCGCTACTGGAGCGATAAGACTCGATGGGCTGGCGCTAGTCCCTGGACGATAAACAGGCGCGGGAGTGAGGGGCGGCTGAGTGAGGCTGCGTTCGATCAATTGCGGATTAGGCGGCGCAACGATACTGTAGCTGCCTTTCCCGTCTGGCATCATGGGCGTGCCCCAGCGGTCGCGACAAACAACTTCCTTGGCAAGAACAGGAGTTCCGTTGAGAAGGTGATTTTGAAAATCAGGGAGCTGCGGTGGAACGAGCGTGGTGATCAAAGATCCACCTGCAATGAGGAACATCAACATAAGGAACATCTACCCCCAGCATCTCACTCGGGCAAAGATAATTTTTTTAAAAAAACCCCATCACATCCGGCTCGCACCGATCTCGGCAAGCGGACTGCGCTCGCCCTTGGTGAGCGAAATATGGGCGGTGAGAACATGTCCCCTCAGGCGATTCCGAGTGTAAACAAGGCCATTCGAGCGACTATCCACATAGGGATTATCAATCTGCGCGGGATCACCGACCATCACTAACTTGGATCCGCGCGACATACGGGTCACCACGGTTTTGGCCTCTAGTGGGGTGAGTTGCTGTGCCTCGTCGAGCACAAAGAAACGATTCGGTATCGATCGACCGCGAATGTAGCAGAGGGCTTCGATTTCCAATAGGCCACGCTCAATGAGCTGTTCATAGGGCTTCACAATCGGATTTTGATGACCATTGTGCGAAGCGCCATTTGGAACGTCGGCAGAGGCATCTTTTTTACGATCACTAAAAGGCCGTTTCTTTCCTGCATCATTTTTTGTCGGATGCAGCGGCATTAGAAGTTCGCACGCATCATAAATCGACTGGAGCCAAGGGTGCATTTTTTCGTTCAGTGTACCTGGCAAAAACCCTAACGTATCACCCATCGCCACAACAGGTCGGCTCACGGTCATTCCATTGAATTCCTGTCTGCTTGTCATGAAGAGACCCGCAGCAACGGCAAGCAAGGTTTTCCCTGTTCCAGCCTTCCCATAGCAGGTGATGAGCGAAATTTCCGGATCGAGAAGCGCGTCTAGAAAACATTGCTGACCCGTATTAGCTGGACGGAGATCAATTCCCCGAGGGATCTGCAAATGGGACGGAATGTTGAGGCGAGTAAAAACACCGTCGGCAGTGTGACGAGCCGGCAGCAACTTTCCGTCAGCCACTTGAAGTTGGACGTATTCATTGATCTCCATCTTCCCGGTTCTATCGTCCGATAGCGTGAGAACTCCTGAGCTTCCGAAGCGTTGGAGTTCGTGAGCCTCGACGGCGATACTGCGGGTTTCGTTGCCATCCACATCTTGAACCGCAACCTTGTCGCTCAGATAGTCTTCACATTGGAGACCTATGGCCATCGCCCTGAGTTGCATGTTGAGATCTTTGGTAACCAAAATCGTGGGAGCCTTCTCCCGTTCTTGCAGGGCAAGTGCAGCCGCCATAATGCGATGATCCATGCGATCCTGATCAGGAAATATCTTGAGGAACCGCTTCATCGCCGCATTAGGCTTAGCTCCGCGCGCCGATTCATTAACCAAAACACGAATAGATCCGCCACCCGTCGTGGGAACCCCATCCGTTACGCTCGTCAGCTTGCGGCTGAATATTTGACTCAAAAACCGGTGGACACGACGAGCGTTTGCCCCGCGTTCGTTTTGTTCATTTTTAAAGTTATCCAACTCCGTGAGGACCTCGACGGGAATGAAAACGTGGTTATTCTGAAATCGATTGAGGCAATGCGGGTCGTGCACGAGCACGTTCGTATCGAGAACGAAATTCTTAGCTAAACCGGCAGAGGAAACGCCCCCGCTCTTCGCAAGTTCAGGAAAGAAAAAACCCTGTTCATCTGTGGATTCCAATGGTGTAAGAGGATACATATTTTATTGGCTTAGGTTGAGTGAAGCAAACATCTTGAGCGAAATGAATGCAGTAAAGTGAAGGTGAAGAAGCTTTCGCTGAAACCCGATAGGTTTTGCGATTCTTGATGTAGGACGCGACGTGGCTGACCATCTCAAAGCGTTTTCACCATTAATCGATTTCCAGCCGCGCACAAGGACAATTAGAACGATTACGAGATTTTAATCTTCGCTCAGAAAAGGCGCGAGCTTAAGTCGTAATTCCTCACGGGCTCGGAATAATAGGCTTTTCACCGAAGGAATTGTGGTTTTCAAAACCTCTGCGATATCTTCGTAGGGCAATTCCTCATAGCGGCGGAGGATGATTGCGATGCGCTGGGCCTCGGGAAGTGAAGCAATCGCCTTGTCGACAGCTTCACTCAACTCGCTGCGCTCACACTGCTGGGCACCAGTGCGAGCGTTCGGATCAAGAAACTCCCGAGGTGTACCATCGCTGTGTTCCATCGGAAGCCATTGCGCGCGCTGACGACGCCGAACTTCATTGAAGACAAGATTACGAACAATGGTGAGCAACCATGTTGTAAATTTGGCCGTCGCCTGATAGCGAGGCGCGCTATTCCAGACACGCAAGAAGACTTGCTGTCCGAGATCCTCCGCTCCCTCGAAGTTGCCTAGCATTTTTGCAATCGTTCCAATGACCCGCAACTGATGCCTCTCAATCAATTTTTCAAAAGCCTTTTCATCACCCCTTCCCACGCTTCGCATGAGAGCGAAGTCCTCATCTTCGGTGAAGGACTCGTCAGGCAAGTCCATCATTGAATTCCTTCGGGCGATGAGCCGATTAGTTGACAGCGATGAACAAGAAATGAAGATCCAAATTCAGACAATAAGCGCGCCTCGAGATCACTAGTGTCCTTGTTCACTATCGCAAATATCGTGGATCCCGATCCAGACATCATCGCTGAGAGAACGCCAACTTGTTCAAGGAGCCAGCGCTTCAGAACCGGCAAGACGAGGTATTTGGCAAAAACCGGCCCTTCGAGATCATTCATCAATGGGATGGAACCATGGGATTGGCAAAAGGTTTCGGCCGAATTACTGGTATTTTGATAGG
>CAMDOJ010000197.1 GCA_945903555.1 Chthoniobacter flavus | reverse complement strand
ATAAACGCAGAGCGAATAAAACTCTGCAAAAAAAACCTCGTGCTACTCAACTGCGCCCGAGGCGAGTTAGTCGATAGCGCCGCACTGGCTCTGGCCCTACATGAAAAGCGCATCGCTGGGTATGGCGCTGATGTTCTCGATGAGGAACCCCCATCGCCCACGCATCCATTACTTAACTGCCCAGGCACGGTCATCACTCCACACATTGGGTCCCGCACTCATGAAAGCGTCATCCGCCAAGCTACCATGGCTACTCAAAACATGATCAATGTCCTAAATGGCATCCCTGCCCTCGCCCAAGCCAACTCATTTTAAAAAACTATGAGCAACGAATACCATGTGGTGGACCCAGCCCTTCACGACGATCTGGTTCGCAGAGCCTATCTGCTGCGCGGTTATTCGCCTGGGGAGGCTGAGGACGCCTCCCGATTCTGTCACAGCGCGTCGCGCCATGGCATCCGCACCCACAATGCGCTCAAGGCACTTCACCTTGACGATCTATTCGGTAGTAAGGTGGGCCAGTGGGTGCCGAATGCAGAAATTGAAGTTCTCCCCTCCCGCTTCGCTGCAGCCGAAATCTGGGACGGACATAAAAAATTCGGCCAAGCGGTCGCTTACAAAGCCATGCAACGCTGCATGGAATTGGCCGACCAGTTCGGCATAGGCATGGTGAGTGTGGATAATGCCACCCACTATCTCTGGGGTGGCGGTTATGTGATCGATGCGGCGCTCAAAGGCTTTATCGCATACACAAATTGCACCTCCGCCACATCGGAGGTTGTGCCTTTCGGTGGTAAAACCCCGACCATGGGGACCAATCCACACTCGTGGGGATTTCCCACACAAGATGCCGTCGGGTTTCCTATCGTCATAGACTGGGCGACATCGTCCGTGGCCATGGGCCGCGTGCAACAATTCGCACGTGAAGGAAAACCACTCGCCCCTGGATGGGCCGTCGATGCGGAAGGAAATCCAACCACCGACCCGAATTCAGCAGTCGCACTGCTCCCCTTCGGAGCCCACAAAGGCTATGGCCTCGGATTAATTGACGAACTCTATGCCGCCTATATCGGAGGTTCCCTCCCCTCGATTCGAGGGACTCAAAAAGGAGAGAATGGGGAAAAGCGGGGTTCGACTTTTTTCTTCCAGTGCATTCATCCCGATGCCATGCGTGGACAGGATTTTGCAATGGGGCGCTCGCCTTCGCAAAACCTCAAGGCCTGCCTCGACGATATCCTCGGCCCAGGCAACGAGGCCTGCCTCCTTCCTGGGCAACTGGAAGCCAATGCTGCGAAACTCAGCGACATCCACGGCGGACTGCTTTTCACCCGAGCCGAGATCGAAGGTTTTGCCCATATCACATCCGAGCTTGGCGAACCATCTTGGAAGCCCGAGGATTTCCGCACTATCACGGTCTAATTTATCATGTCACTTACGCTACGCGATCCCTCCACTTGCCGATATGAACAGATTTCGCTCGGCGAGGTCATGCTCCGACTCGATCCCGGCGAAGGCCGTATCCGCACAGCCCGGCAATTCTCTGCGTGGGAGGGAGGTGGGGAATACAACACCGCGCGAGCCTTACGCAAATGCTTTGGACTTCGCTCTGCCATATGCACCGCCCTTGTGGATAATGAGGTTGGGCACTTGATCGAAGATCTCATCATGCAGGGCGGGGTGGATACCGATTTCATCAAATGGCGCGAGAATGATGGTTCCGGCCGGACAGTTCGCAATGGAATCAATTTCACTGAACGGGGGTTCGGTATCCGAGGTGCCCTTGGCAATCCCGACCGTGGCCACACGGCCGCCTCCCAACTCAAAACGGGTGACTTCGATTGGGACCATATCTTTGGAAAACTCGGCGTTCGCTGGTTTCATACAGGCGGCATTTTTCCCGCCCTCTCGGAATCCACAGCCCAGTTGACGATTGATGCCGTCACGGCAGCTAAAAAACATGGCACGATCGTGAGCTACGATCTCAACTACAGGCCTTCACTTTGGAAAGCTGCTGGCGGACTGGCCAAAGCCCGCGAGGTGAATCATGCGATTGCCAAGCATGTCGATGTCATGATCGGTGTGGAAGCCGAGGGGCTAATCCCAGAAGCCGATCAAATCGAAACGGAAGTTTTTGAGCGTTTGATAGAAAAAACTCTCCAAGATTCGCCCCATCTCAAGGTGGTCGCCACGACCATGCGCCGCGTCATCACCGCCTCGCGCAACGATTGGGGCGGCCTCTGCTGGCACGATGGTCGCTTTTACGAAAGCCGCAAATACCCCGAACTCGAAATTCTGGATCGCATTGGCGGAGGGGATGGATTTGCCAGCGGATTGATCTATGGATTTCTTTCCAAAAACGATCCTCAAGCCGCTGTCGACTACGGCGCCGCACATGGCGCACATGCTTCCACCACGCCCGGGGATACTTCCATGGCCACGAGGCAGGAACTGGACAAACTCATCAAGGGCGTCGGATCGAGCGTCGTGCGATGACATCCCAGTGGAGTAAAATCTCATGAGTTTCATTCACGACGATTTTCTTCTTCAAAGCAAAACGGCTCGCCGTCTTTACCACGAGGTCGCCGCCCCGTTGCCCATCATCGACTACCATTGTCATCTATCCCCATCTGATATTGCTAACGACCGCCGCTTCCCCGATCTCTTCTCGATCTGGCTTGAGGGCGATCACTACAAATGGCGAGCGATGCGAACGAATGGCGTTTCAGAGCACTTCTGCACTGGAGATGCCGAGCCTTTTGAAAAGTTCTCTGCGTGGTGCGCGACCGTCCCTCACACTCTTCGTAACCCCCTTTACCATTGGAGCCACCTCGAACTCAAACGCTACTTCGGGATCGATTGCCTTATCTCTCCCTCCACAGCACGCGAAATCTGGGACGAGGCCAACCGCCAACTTTCCGACCCTAAATTTTCCGTTTCTGGTATTTTAAAAAGATTCGGTGTCGAAGTTGTCTGCACCACAGATGACCCCACCGATGATCTCACCTCGCACCAAGCGATTGCGTCTAACGAAAAAATCCACACAGGGGTTTTCCCCACATTCCGTCCAGATAAGGCGATGAAATTAGATGATCCCGCTGCATTCGAGTGCTGGTGTGATCTTCTTGCGTCAAGCTCGGGCACAGATACAGCGACCTTTTCTGGATTTCTGGCTGCCCTTCAACAGCGTCATGATTTTTTCCATACGCACGGGGCACGACTTTCCGACCACGGTCTTGAATCCTGCCCTGGCGCGTTCGCCACAGACTCCGAGGCCAAGGCGATATTCGAAAAGGTTCGTGCTGGAATATCCCCCACTCCCGAGGAAGCCATCCGCTTCGCCGGCAACCTCCTAATTTTCTTTGGAAAACT
>CAMDOJ010000196.1 GCA_945903555.1 Chthoniobacter flavus | reverse complement strand
GTTTTCCGTGAGACTTGCCTTCCTCGATGAGCACCGTTTCCGGTTTGGCATTATGGAATGTACCGTAAGAACTCAGGTCATCCCGATCCTCTTGTTTGAGATTTGCGATAAGCCCAGTGGCTGGAAGACAACATTGACTTGATGGCATGAGGCACATGAAACCTTTTTAAACCAAAAAGGTCAAGGTGTGGCATTCACTTGGGTGCATGACAAAAAAGAAGGTTTTTGAAATTTTGTTTTTTTAACCTATAAATGCGTAGTATTTAATACTACATATTAAAACGTCCGCCTCGTTAGCACAACTCCACCTCCGTCGTCGCCAACTCCTTTCCCACATCGGAGACCTCGATCAAATCCGGCGAGGCTCGATCACTGAACAGTTTGTCGAAAGTGTCCTCAAAGACGGCACCAAAGTGCGCCGTGGGCCCTATACGCTCTACTCCTTCAAAGACAACGGGGGACGCACCATATCGCGCCGCCTCACCGTTCCGACTCAGATCGCCCGCTATCGATCCCAAATTGTAGCCTTCCGCAAGTTCCAACAATGCACAGCGGAGCTTCTCGCCTTGGGCGAGGCTCTCTGTGACCGAGCGCTCCAAGAGCCCGACACAGAAAAAAAACGCCATCCACTCATTCGAAAGGCAAAGCCAAGAAGAGATCCCAACTTTGATGGCGTCGCTGCACAAATCGCGCGATCAAGGCGAGTTCGATATGGAGGCTTGGGAGGAGGCCATCCGCAACGCCGTCCTGCGCTACGGAGCGAAACTGCTCGAGGGGTTGATGGCAAAAGCGGGGTTGCGGAACGTCGCGACGCTCCCGCGCGCGATGCGGACGGACAAACGATGCACAGTATTGGCGTCCGCCAGAAGCCCCTCACCACGCTGCTTGGTAAAGTCACCCTGCGGCGCTTGGTCTTCAAGGACGCCACAGGCACCCGCATGCGTATCCCGCTGGACGAGAGCCCAGCGTCACAGTCACTTCGTTTTCCCCCGGTGTGCACCGCTTCATGGGCAGAGCTGGGAGCCGTTCTTCCTTCGTTGATGCCAGCGAGGATCTGCTGACCTATACCCGTTTGAAAGTCACCCCAAACAGGTGCAACGCGTGGCCGAAGATGTCGGCCGTGCGTTGGAGGATTGGAATGGGCGGCAAGAAGCGGCTCCGCCTAGATCCCAAGACAGTCCCGCCACTGTGCCGATCCTCTATGTGAGCTTTGATGGCACCGGAGTGCCTATGCGCAAAAGCGAGTTGGATTCCTCCAAAGGTAAGGGCCCTGATAGCAAAACCAGGACCCGCGAAGTCAAACTCGGCTACATCTTCACACAGTCCACGAACGACGAGGCGGGGTGTGGCCCGTTCGCAATCCTGATTCGACAACCTATGTCGGTGCCATCGAATCCAGTGAGCTTTTCGGTCTGTGCATCTACCAAGAAGCGGTTCGCTGGGGCAGCCAGCAGGCTCACAAAATCGTCGTTCTCACCGATGGCGCCCGCTACAACAAAACTATCGCCTCAACCCACCTTCCCGGAGCTGTCAACATTATTGACCTCTACCACGCGCGTGAACACCTCGCTGGCTTGGCCAAATCCCTCGGTATCCACGACGCCTAGCTCAGCTCTTGGCGCGACCTTCTGGACATGGTTCGAGTCGAGAACATCCTCGATCAGGCAAACACCCGTATCGATGCCCTTTCGCTCGGCAACGCTCAAGGCGATATATCGCGCAAAGACTTAGGTTACTTTCAGGAAAACGCCCGCTTGATGGGCTACGCCGAATTCCGCATCGCAGGATATTTTGTCGGCTCCGGCGTTGTCGAGGTCGGTTGCCGCACTCTCATCGGAGAGCGCCTCAAGCGATCGGGCATGTTTTGGAGCTTGCGCGGAGCCAACGCCATCATCGCTTCTCGTTGTTGTCAGATCTCCGGTCGCTTCGAAGACTTCTGGGAAGACGCCGCCTAATAACCCCCTTTTTTGTCATGCACACAATGCAATTTAAAAAACGGCTTACTTTTTCGGACTTTCATCAAATGAGACCCTAAATTGAATCGCATCCGATGGAGAAAAAGTGGAGCGGGTAGAGGGAATCGAACCCTCATGGCCTGCTTGGAAGGCAGGAACTTTACCACTAAGCTATACCCGCGTAACTGGTATTAAACTATCAACAATATACCCATTTGGTCAATCGAAAAAACGGCTCTGTTTGCCGAGAAAATCAGGGCTGCTCGATAATGACCTTGCGTTCTGGTTCAAGAAGTGTGCCCGGTATTTTCTCGCAGGATCGCGATTCGTAATTCCAGCGTCCACCAGATTCCGTGCAAGCGTTGATAGCTAAAAAATCCGGGTTGAATCCGCAAGCAGCGTAAATGGAAAAGTAATACCCGACAATCAGGCATACAGCAGTTCCCGCTATGAGAAATAGAGCTTTGAGGGGCATTGGCTATTGGCAAGAAATACGAAAATAAGCGGAGATGCAACTTATATTCGATTTATCGATTTATCGGGGCGGAGGCGGGTGCCGATGCAGGAAATGTGCAGATGAAACTGAAAAAACAGACCTAAAACTGAACCGCTACATTTAATCTACTGCGGAGTTAAGAAATAGAGGGTCATAATTGAATCAAGCTGTGCCGACTAGTTGTGGCTAGTTGCCGAATTTTCGGAACTACGACACTTTGGATTGCGGACATTTAATTGAATCAGCCAACCAAAATTTGAGATGACAAGCATCCCTTAAAAAACACAAACGAACACTCCGCCATCGATCCCTCGTCCAATTTGTAAATTAGTAAGCGCGCACGTAATCGAAGCGTGTCTCGAAGCCCAACTCTGGAGGAAACTCGGAATACCCGGAATTAATCCAAGGAATGTCACTCTGGTATGGCGGGTAATACGTTCCCTTGTGCATAGGGAGTGGAAACAAGGCTACCTCGTAAAGACCAAATCCCAATCTCGCCAGCATACGACCAGTACCCCTAACAATTCCGTAACTAAGGGCGGAAGCATTGCCCTCAAGGTCGTTAACGGCTCCCAATTGAAAGGGAATTTCAGTAATTCCGTAGGTGATGTTTCCCAACCCACGCGCAAGTTTGCGGGTCGGACCATAATCCGATGCAGGCGGGGCTTGAATGTCAGCAAAAGCCACCGTAGCCAACATGAGCGTGAGGAGGGAGCAAGTTAGTGCCTTCATAGTTTTCATTTAGGTAGTCTGAGACCTAATCATCAAGCAAAAACTCAAACGAATTATTGGGGGCTGTTTCTCATGGGATAGATTTTTTTCGTGCGCGGGTGTGGCTGGTTCTGATTAGAGTCCCCAACTCACATGGAACAAAAAACACTCACGATCGGTCTACCCACCGGCAGCTTAATGGAGCCGACCATTGCGCTTTTTGCAAAAGCAGGCTACGCGATCAGCGGTTCT
>CAMDOJ010000195.1 GCA_945903555.1 Chthoniobacter flavus | reverse complement strand
CGAGAGAACTCATCGAATGCCGCGATTTCCATCGTGCAGGCTCCGGAAAGTTGCTCCTCCATGCTGCGCAGGGCGACCTCGGGCAAGAGACCGCGCATGGGAGCGATGATTTTTTCCCTATAGGTCTGGGCCGCTTCGACCGGATTGATATTCAGCGCATCGAGGCGCTCACACCTAGGGATCGCGGTCGGTGATCCGCCGAGTTTGACCCCCAGTAGTTCGTCCAGATTCGATGCCGGATCGGTGCCCACCAAGAGAACGCGCCGGCCAATATCGGCCAAAGACAGTGCGGAAGCGCAGGCAAGAGACGTTTTGCCTACCCCGCCCTTGCCGGTAAAAAACAAAAATCGTGGGGCATCCTTGAGCCAAGCCGCACGTTCTTCAGGCGGCGTCATGGTGTGAGGGGGATCGTCGAGGCCTCGGCATTCAAATGCGTGCGAATCCATTCCGCCCGCTTGTCGTGATCGGGGTAGCGGCCTTTGAGTGCCAGCACTCCATCAATGTAAAACACGGGCAACGCTTCGAGCCCTTCTTCATTCAGGAGCGCACGTACCACGAGGTTTTGAGCAAAAGCCAAAGGTTGCTGGGCAAGATTAAACCTTTCTACATGCACCCCGCGTTCCTTCAGTTGGCCTAAAAAACCGGCCACTTGAGGCAGGATCGGATCGACCTCCGGTCCACACACTCCGGTATTGCAACACATCGCTGGATCAAAAACTTGGATCGTCTTCATGTTATTTAGTTAAATCGCCAAATACTTTGTTTTAGCAGCAACCCTGATTTTCGATGTTTTTCGGTCTCACTTGGTTAATTAAATCTACGCATCGAAAAAATTCCAGTAGGCAAGGACACCGCAAGCGGTAAAATTGATTCAAGCCCCTTTTCTCTACCTCAAGCCATCCTGATTTCTTCATTATGGAAAGATGCTTAGAAACAGTGGAAATGTCGGCACCCACCAATTTCGTCAGGTCTTGCACGCAGCGTTCTCCATCGCTCAGAGCTTCCGCAATGAGAACGCGGGACGGATGCGCCAAAGCTTTGATAATGTCGGCACGAATTTTCGATCGAGTTTCAATTTGTGGATTCATCAGAATTATATATTTGGCATAAAAGCCAAATAGATGAAACGCAAATTGTAAGCTTTGGCGAGTTTATTCGCTTGAGATGAGAGGGAATATCAGGAACTCAAGACCTTTGCTTGATCGCTCTGGCGATGGGGGGGGCGACGAAAGCGGCGATTTCGGAGTTGAGATCCGTATGGGCGCCAAATTCTCCGATGCGCCGGACGATGGCGCTGCCGACGACGACCGCATCGCATTCCTTCGCGACCTCAGCGGCTTGTTCGGGCGTGGAAATACCGAATCCGACGGCGATGGGGAGGTTCGAGTGGGATTTGATTTCGAGCACTTGTGATCCGATGCTAGCCGAGAGGCTTGTTTGCTCGCCGGTGACGCCTTGGCGGGAGACGTAGTAAATGAAGCCTTCTGCGGATTTCGCAATCAGCTCCATGCGTTCGGGCGGTGTGATGGGAGCAATGAGTCGAATGGCCAGGAGGCTGTGGGACTTCATGAGTTCGGCGTTCCGTGCGGCTTCATCGGGGGGAAGGTCGAGGATCAGAACGCCGCCTGCGCCCGCGTTGCTAAGAGTAGATGGGAGCAGGAATCGAGGCAGAACATGCCAAAGAGGCATCTCCAAAATTACTGAAAAACAAGCCCGCTCCGATATGATTTACATAAGGAAAAAGAACAAACAGCTCCAATCCTGATGACAAAAAACGATCAATTTATATCATATTATGAGAAGACGAGAGGGCGGGTTTCTTTTAAGATTGAAGATAGACCAACTTTTGTCGTTCCTCTTAAACTCCATCCTCTCTCGCCCATGTTTTGATTATACCCCAGTTGATTTAAATCATGAAAAAAATATCTGTCCTCATCGCTGCGGTGTGTATCGCGTTTTCCTTAACCTGCTCGGCCGCTGCCGCGGATTCCACCGCGCCTGCGAAGCCGAACATCCTCTTTATTCTCACCGATGATCAAGGCTACGGGGATTGGAGCACGAATGGACACCCCCTGCTGAAGACACCGCATGTGGACAAACTCGCCGCCGAGAGCGCGCGGTTGGAGAACTTCTATGTGAGCCCCTCGTGCTCGCCCACACGCGCGGCCTTGATGACTGGCATGCATGAATTCCGGAATGGGGTGACGCACACACAGTCACCCCGCGAGAAACTCTGGAAGGGCGCCACCACGCTGCCGGAGCTTCTCTCCACGGCGGGATACCGCAACGGCTTCATCGGCAAGTGGCACCTCGGCAACGCCGGGGAATACAATCCCGCCAACCGCGGATTCGACTGGTGCTCGACCAATCAAGGCGGGCCGCACACTCACTTCGATCCCTCTATGATGCGCAATGGGAAGCCCTCCAAGGCCTCCGGATACCGCGAGGACATCTTCTTCGATGATGCAATTCAATTCATCTCCGAAACCAAAGTCCAACCTTGGTTCCTCTACCTCTCGACCTACTCGCCCCACACCGACCTTGCCGCCCCGGAGGAGTTCATCGCTCCGTTTCGCGGCAAGGTCACCGACAAACAGGCCAAGTTTCTCGGAATGGTTGCGAATCTCGACTATAACATCGGCCGTCTGATGGCGTTTTTGAAAGAGAAGAAGCTCGATGAAAATACCATCGTCATCCTCATGTCGGATAACGGCCAGACCCACGGCCTCGATGTCTACAACGCCAACATGCGCGGATGCAAAGCCACCGCCTGGCATGGAGGCACCCGCACGTTTTCCTACTGGCGCTGGACCGGTCACTGGGCACCGCACCAAGTGGACAACTTGAGCGCGCACTTGGATGTCCTTCCCACTCTCTGCGCGGTGGCGGGCGCGAAGATTCCCAAGGAAATCCAACCGAAGATCGAAGGCTTCAATCTTCTGCCCGTCCTCAAAGCCAAAGGCGCAATCGCCTGGCACGACGACCGATTTCTCTACCACCATGTCGCCCGCTGGCCGGGGGGAATGGCGGCAGACCACAAATACGCCATGGCTGGAGTGCGACAGGGGAATTACTTGCTCGTTAGTAGTCGTCCCTGCGACAATCCGAAATGCAACAAGGAGACCCATGGCGACCAGTGTCAAACCCTCCGAGGTGTGGAGAAAGGCGGAACGGGAGCGAATTACACCAAGGAGAACGCGCAATTCCACTGGGGCGTGACTCCCAAGGGGCAATGGGCGCTCTTCGATGTGAAGAAAGACCCCGGTTGCCAGAACGATTTGGCCGCCTCCGACGCCAAGCGCGCGAAGAAAATGACGACCGCTTACGACGCCTGGTGGGACGCCGTTTATCCCGTGATGGTCGAGCGCGGCGGAGATGCCGAAATCGTGTTGACCAAGCAAGCCAAGCAGCCTGC
>CAMDOJ010000194.1 GCA_945903555.1 Chthoniobacter flavus | reverse complement strand
AAAGTGAATATCGCAACCCCGAGGATCCCACCATGGCTCGACATGCCGCCATCCCAGAACTTGAAAAAAACTAACGGATCTTGGATGAAATTCGTCCAATCGTAAAAAAGCATGTATCCGAGACGGCCGCCCAAGATGACGCCGAAGAGCGCCGTTCCGCTGATGAAATCTCCAATCTCGGAGGGCCTAATATCGGAGTATCCCTTGCGAGCTAGATGAACCAAAATACCGTATGCCGCCGCAAAGGCCAAGACATAGGCGAGACCATACCAACGCAGCCCAATGCCATTTCCAAACTCAACGAGGAACGGACTTAAATCATGGATGTAATACGCAAGCACGAGACAAGCATTATCCCAGAACGATGGAGATTTTACACGCCGAAATCGGTGATCCGTATTTTTACGGTTTCCTCAAATATTGGACACCCTTGATTATTTGGTAGCGGAGGCGCGGGCTAAAATCTTCATCATTGTGTTCCAGAAGTTTGAAATGAGAATCAAGATTCACCACATCAGCCACCAAACTTTCAGCGCCATTTCGATGTGAATTTGGAGTCGACCCAAGCAAACTGCCCTCAGGTCTTAATTTCTTGGGTTAATACATTCGTAACAATGAACGCCGTTGTTGCCACTGACGTGATCCGGTGCATCCAAACGGAGGCGGGGAATTCACTTGTTTCGCTCTCCATTGCGTCCTCCAGGGGGCATCTCAGGTAACAATCGCTGCCGCCTACCACGGCATGGGTAAATCTGTTTCGTTACCTGCGATCCACTTGGGCAAATCAGCAAGTGATACCAAAAGCAGCTTGCTTTTGGATTTTAGGAGAGGGGCACAGCGCGTCCCGCCTGTGTGCTTTGGCATGCTCCTTGGTTCCAATGGGTAGGGTTCAGCGAGCAAGTAGACCAGTCTCCACACGGCCGAGACGGCCATGCCCCCTTCTCTTGCGGTTTTAAAGTCTAATTTCAAAGAGACAATGGTATTACTTGGTTCCGGCCGGGGCGGAACCGATCCGCCGGGCGCGGATGCCGCTGCCGCCATTCTTGGTGAACTTCTCGACCGCACCCACAGCCCCCTCGACGACCCAGTAGTTGATATCGCCACTGCCGATATTCTTGGGGTCGTTAATATTGATGTCCGTTGCCTGCCACTTGTTGTGTTTATCGGTCTGCCCTGGGCCGGCAATTTCCATATCTAACTGATCAATGCAGAAACCGTGCTTGCCGGTCACCGTGATGCTGCGGGTGCATCGTTGCGCACCGACCCGGCCGAACCTGGAGGCGTGATGGGCGAAGTCGAACTCCAGTCCGTTGACGTTGGAGGCCAGATTGATGTTGTCGCCATCGGTGTGCTCGTTGACCAGGATGCCGGTGTGATACCCGGTCACGACTACATTGCGCAGGATCGTGAGAGCCCCGTTGTTGCAGGCCGGGGTGCTGATGCCGGCCGTAACGTGGGTGGGCTTGGAGGCCTGCACGTTGTAGATGTCGGTATTGACAAAGACGTTCTCGATCTTGCATTGCACCGCGTTCAGCAGATCGATGCCGCCGATACCGGGATTGTCGTAGGTGCGGATGTCCAGGTTCCGCAGGCTCACATTGACCCCCGAAAACGTGTGATACATTTTGTCGGGGGCGTTGGCTGAAGAAATGACCGCGGGCCCCGATTCCGACAGGCATTTGATAATCGTGCCATTCTTCGGGAACACAAATGTGCCGATCGTCCCGAAGACCGGGGTCGGTTCGCTCTCGCCCGCGATCTCCACAGTGATCCACTCTTTGGTTCCGGGAATGATAATCCTGCCTCGGTAGATCCCGTCGGGGATAAACATGCGCCCGCCGCCGGCAGCGATCACCGACTTCAGGCAGGCCGAAAACGCCGCGGTGTTGTCCGTCTTGTCGTCGCCGACAGCACCGTAGTTCAGAACATTGAATGTTCGCGATTTCACGGTGGCGGCAGGTGCGCCGGCCTTCTCGCCTCCGTCAACCGCTGCGGTCTCGACGGCGAAGGCGCTCGGCGAGAGGACACAGAGCAGCGCTGCGGTTAGGATTACAGTTGGTTTCATTGTCTTTTTATTTGTTGGAAATGAGCGTGTCTTTTTCATGTTAGTCAAAGTCGTCATCATGGTTTATTTTTTTGTTTGGCTGCATCCTTCAAGTCTTTCGAGGTGGCTAATCCGATGACGCGGCCTTGGTCGCCGACGGCGTTGTAGAAATGATAGACCACGCCGTCGTGCTTCACGATCCACGGCTTGTGGGCAAAGCTCTTGTCCCAAGGCTCTGACGACTTAACGAGATCCTCGCCGGTCCATTTCGTCCAGTGCACCAGATCGGTCGAACAAGCAAAGGTATCGAATGCGCCAGGCCGATAGAACGCGCCGAAGTAAAACATCACCCAGAGATCGCCCATTTTCACGACCTGCGGATCGCCGGTGATACCGTTTTGCTTGTCTTCGCCATTGGCCACCACGGAATCCGCACCATGGCGCTTCCAGTGGACCATGTCGTCGGAGACGGCCATGCCGATCTTCTCGTAGCTGCCTTTGATTTTGCCGTTGTAAAACATCACGAATGGCGACCCGAGCGTTTTGGCTTTGTCCCAAATGATGTTGCTCTTGTAGAGCGTCATCTTCTCGAAGGGGCGGACATCGGGTTGGTCGCGGTGGAGCACCGGGTTTTCTGCGAGGGGCGACCATTCGCGCGCTTCGGTGGGGGTTTTTGTCCAAGCCAGGCCGATCGCGAGCGGATCGGTCTCGTAACCTTGGAGCGCCCCGCCGAGGTAGGATATCCAATACTTGCCGTCGTAGGTCTCCAACTCATTGCTCCCGCCCCAAGTCGTATCGCACAGCGCGAGGTAGCCGGCGCGTTGCCAGCGGTCCCAACCTTCTTTCGGGAAGCTCAGGATCTTTCCCAGTTTTTCCCACTTCAAAAGATCGGCGCTGCGGGCGAGGCAGGTCTCGTAGCCGACTTCCTTGGTGATGGTGATATAGACCATATACCACTGGCCATCCTTCCGGAAGACGCTTGGGGAATCGACAAACTGGTTCGCTTCTCCGCGAATGACGACGCCATACTTGAAGGGTGTTTTGACCTCTTCATAGACTTGCTGCATTCGCTCTTGGGAAATAGCGGGCGCTGGCGAGGCATTTTCCGCGCGGAGTGTGAACGATGGCACAAGGAGCGCCGCGGCGAGTAGGAGGAGTGATGTTTTTGATTTCACAAGTTGCTGCGGATCTGCGGGTTATTTTTTAACGGAAGGAAAAATAGCTTGGATCGCCTCGAACCATGTTTGAGCCATGCGGTCGTAGGCGGTGGCGGTGGGGTGGTTGATTTTGTTCGAGAAGAGCCCGGGGTCGATCGTGCCGTCGGGTTTCAGCATATTCCGGTATTGATCGACCGTGGAGACCTTGCATCCGCGTTGCTGGAATTCCGGCACCAGCGTCTCGCGGATGCTGGTATTGTAGTTCGCGATGCT
>CAMDOJ010000193.1 GCA_945903555.1 Chthoniobacter flavus | reverse complement strand
ACCTCACGCATTCCCGGTGGCTCGAGCGGTGGCTCAGCGGCATCCGTTGCCGCCCGCGAGGCCTTCGCGACTCTCGGCAGCGATACCGGCGGGTCAATCCGCCAACCCGCCTCACTTTGCGGTGTGGTCGGACTCAAGCCAAGCTATGGCCGAGTTTCCCGCTACGGTCTCGTTGCCTTTGCCTCTTCGCTAGACCAGATCGGCCCGATCGCCCGCACGACCCGAGATTGCGCCGGAATTTTAAATGCCATTGCCGGCAAGGATAGCCATGACTCGACCTCGCTCGACTTGCCTGCAGAGGATTTTACCTCCCAGCTCGGCAGGGACCTCAAGGGAATCAAAATCGGCATCCCTCGCGAATATTTTGTTGATGGAATGGATAAACGTGTCCGTGAAAAAGTCGAAGCCGCCGTCCGCCAATGCGAACATCTCGGTGCGGAGATGGTTGAGGTTTCGCTTCCTCACACATCCTATGCCGTCGGCGTCTATTACATCATCGCCACCGCCGAAGCCTCGGCCAATCTCGCTCGATTTGACGGCGTTCGCTACGGTCATCGCGCACAGAATCCACGTGATCTCTTGGATCATTACATGCGAAGCCGCGAGGAGGGATTTGGAAGTGAAGTCAAACGCCGCATCATCCTAGGCACTTATGTTCTCTCGAGCGGATACTACGATGCCTTCTATCTACGGGCCCAAAAAGTCCGCACATTGATTCGTCAGGATTTCACAAATGCATTCGAGAAGGTGGACGCTCTTATCTGCCCGACCTCGCCCGACTTGGCATTCAAAATCGGAGAGCGAACAGACGATCCGCTTCGCATGTATCTGGCGGATATTTTCACCATTGCAACAAACTTGGCCGGCATTTGCGGAATCAGCGTGCCTTGCGGACTCGTTGAAGAAGACGGCAAGCCCCTCCCTGTGGGCCTCCAATTCCTAGGCAAGGCGATGGATGAATCTCGACTTCTCGGCATCGCCGACGCCTTCGAGACCAGCCAAGCAATAGCACGACCGCCCATCACTTAGTCCGCTACCATTCCCGAAAGGCTCAGTGGATTTCCACTGGGCACTTCGGCATCGCGCGGAGGAATGCCCTTCCATACGGCTTGGATACGATGCGACTATCGAGAATGACGATGGTTCCCGTATCCGTTTTACTTCGAATCAGACGACCTACTCCTTGGCGCAGCTTCAGAATGGCCTCGGGCAGAGAATAGCTTTCAAAGGCGCGACCGCCTTCCGCTTCGATGGCTTCCAGTCTGGCTTCCGTGAGCGGATGATCCGGCGTCGCAAAGGGCAAGCGCGTGATGATCACATTCGAGAGCGCCTCGCCTGGAACGTCGACTCCAGTCCAAAAACTGGAAACCCCAAAAAGAATGCTATGCGGATTGCCCTTAAATTCCTGCACCATTCGCTGGGTCGGCATCCCTCCGCCTTGCACCAGTAACTGCCAGCCCTTTTTCTCAAAGTGATCTTCCAATGCCTCCGCAACCGCACGCATCGTCTGGTAACTTGTGAAAAGAACAAACGCACGGGCCTCACTTTTTTCGGTAAAATGAGCGATCCACTTAGCTAGCGAGCTTTCATAGGCAGGATCTTTCGGCTCGGGCATTTTTTGCACGAGGTGCAACTGCATTTGTTTTTCGTAATCAAAAGGACTGCCAATTTGTAGCGCAGGGATCTCTTCCGCACCGACACGATTGCGGAAGTAAGATAGATCCGGCGATCCCGTAGAAAGCGTCGCACTCGTGAGAACGGTGCAAGCCCCCTCCCGAAAAAGAAGTCGGCGCAAGGCCTCGGCCAAATTCACCGGAGCCGTTCGGAGGGTGCAAAATTGCTCTGTGCGGCCGTATTGCTCGACCCAATAAACGTGATCGGGTTCCTCGAGAGAAAGAAAGTCCGTGATTCCAGCACGGGCCGTTCGAATCTTTCGCGCGGCCTCCTGAAGTTCTGACGTATATTGCTCGTCCTTGCACTTGCCGGCTTCCAGCGAAATCAACTCGCCAAGACGGGCAAGCGAACTGCAGATTTCGCCACCTTCCGCGAGACCCGGCTCCCGGACTCGAAACTCACGGCCGCGCTTGAATGTGCAACCATTCGCGACTTGGTTAAAAAACCCATCCGCCACAGGCAAAACCTCGCTCACTACTCCGCATGCTGCTCCGTTTTTCAGCATTTGAAAAAGCCCCTTTTTGGTGCGCGGATTGTAGAGACGTTGAATGATGCGGCGTAAGCCGAGCTGCGAAAGTTCCATGCCGATGTGACGCGCAGCAACTTCCTCGAGCGTGTGCGCTTCGTCGAAAACAACAAAGTCATTGGCAAAAAGAAGTCCACCAGTGCGGTTCTCGGCGTCATCCACCGCATTGAGCAAAGTGAAAAAAAGCGCGTGATTCAGAACGACCATCCTCGCATTGGCCACGCGACGGCGAAGCGATTGGTAGAAGCATCCCGAGGCAGGCCCGCACGACTTGGGCGTGCAGAGGTGCTGCTCACTGCGAACCTCCTCCCATACGGCGGGATCAGGTTGCTCTAGAAAATCACTGAGCGAGCCATCCTTTGTTTTCAAACTCCACTCGCGGATACGCTCCAACTCGGGATGTTGGGTCGGTGTAAAAAGCTCCTTCGCCTGCCCCAGCGCACGCGCCAATCTCGTGGTGCAAAGGTAATTTTGCCTGCCCTTCAGCAATACCGCCTCGAACTCCTCGGGAATGAGTTTTTGCACGAGCGGAATATCTTTATACATCAACTGCTCCTGCAGCGCGATCGTGTGGGTGCAGATCACCGCCTTGCGCTTCGTCCGAATCGCGTGGAGTGCGGCAGGCAACAAATAGGCCAAGGATTTTCCGACACCTGTCCCCGCCTCCACAACCAGATGCCCGCACTGCTCGAGAGTCGCCGCCACCGCTCCCGCCATTTGCTGTTGCTCCGGTCGATACTCAAAACTAGCAGCCCCAGAAAGTTTCCCCGTCTCGGAAAACATTCCCTCTATCTCTTGCTGAAAAACGGATGGGCCAACGGCCCCAAAATCCTCTCGGATCGAAATCATGTTGAAATGTTATGGCCCCGCCCATCGCAAGCAAGCTTAGGCGGGTGGAACCTCTCCAAAAATCTCACACCGAATCCATGATGGCATTTGACCTCAACCCTAGATCTAGCGTATTAATAAATCCAGACCAAGGTGAGGTGGCTGAGTGGTCGAAAGCAGCGCTTTGCTAAAGCGCCGTAGTCCAAAAGGCTACCGAGGGTTCGAATCCCTCCCTCACCGCCATTTACTTGCCAGTCGGCAATTTCTCAAAGGCCGAGAACCTAAAGCAAAATCTCCGCCGCTTGCTGCACATCTTTGTCACCGCGACCACTCAGGTTCGCAATGAGGATGGTATCGCGCGGCATGGATGGCGCGACTTTGATGACGTGAGCAATAGCGTGGGCGGTCTCCAGCGCGGGAATGATGCCTTCCACTTCCGAGAGTTCAC
>CAMDOJ010000192.1 GCA_945903555.1 Chthoniobacter flavus | reverse complement strand
GCGAGAAATCTCCCTGTCTTGCCCTAATCTGGACAAACGAACTTATCATACCATTGTCACTTTGAAATTGGACTTTGAACCGCAAAAGAAGGGGGCATGACCGTCTCGGCCGTGTTGAGACTGGTCTACTTTGCTCGCCCCTGACTATCGGAACCATGGAGCACGCCAACGCACACAGGCGGGACGCACTGTGCCCCTCTCCTAAAATCTCAAAGCAGGCGGATTTTGGTATCAGATCCCGGATGTTCTCGAGCAATGGATACAAACTGCACATACGGCATTTGGCGAGAGAACGGCATGGAGCCTCTTCAGCGCATTCACAGAGGTCCACAAGTTGGTGCTGAAGGAAAAGCCGGTCTGCCCTCGAGGGCGTTTTTTTTAGCCTTTGGATAAATGAGCTGTTTAGCCCCCCCCAGTGCACGTCCGCCGTGCATCGCTCTGCAAGTTCGCAACGTATATCTTATAACGAATTATGGAAACACGGACCCGCATTGTCGAAGCCTACACGAACCAACTCCGCGAACATGGTGCACCGCCGCTTACCGTTCACGCCTTCTGCAAATCCCTCAACCTGGCTGAGAGGGATTTTTTCCAAGAATTCGCATCCCTCGAAAGCGTGGAGAGCGCCATCTGGGGCGCTTGGATTTCCGGCCTGACCACTCGCCTTGAGAGTGGAGCCGAGTGGAAGGAATTTTCAGCTCGGCATCGCTACCTGACTTTTCTATTCGCGTTCACCGAATCCTCACTGGACTGGCGCTCGCTCATGCTCACTCGCTTCAACCCTCTTTCGCCCGTGGCCTCGCCGCCCTTTCTCAAAGCCTTCGAGGAGCATTTCAAAGCCTTCGCTTCTGACCTCATTTCTCACGGAATATCGACAGGTGAGATCGCGCACAGGGGGCAATTGCAAGCTGTCTACCCTGCCGTTTTATACATCCACTTCCGGGCTGTTATTTCCTTCCTGCTGCGAGATGAAAGCAAACGCTTCGAGCGCACGGACGCTTTCATCGAAAAGACGGTCGCCTTTGCGTTTGATGTTATTCGTACCCAAGCGATCGACTCTGCGTTCGATCTGGCCCGTTTTCTCGCCCCCTCGACTTGGGGGAAAATGTCTTGAGCACACAGGATAGCATCCGAAGCCACAAACTCGACCGCATGGCAGCGCTCGTAGGTGCAGGAGCGAGGGTTGGGATGAATTACCTCAAGCACTACGGACGCCAAGCCCTCTCAGGCCGAGCGGATTCCGATGCCCTTCAAGAACGAAACGCCAGTGAGGTCTTCCGCGCCTTCAGTGAATTGAAAGGAGGTCCGCTCAAATTGGCTCAGATGCTCAGCATCGACCAATCCCTGTTGCCGCCCGCCTACGCCAAGCAATTTGCCCGCGCCCAGTATTCCACGCCTCCGCTTTCTTACCCTCTCGTCGTCCGAACATTTCGACGGGAATTTGGAAAAGATCCGCGAGATATTTTTGATACCTTCGAACCACAGGCAGCGCACGCGGCATCAATCGGCCAAGTGCATCGAGCCACGGTGCGAGGGCGCGCGTTCGCCGTGAAGGTCCAATACCCTGGAGTGGCTGAAAGCCTTCGTAGTGATCTCGGCGTCGTCAAACCCATCGCGCTTCAAATTCTTGGACTCCGGGAGCGCGATGTCGCCGCCTATTTCAAGGAAGTCGAGGCCCGCCTCTTGGAGGAGACCGATTACGAGAAGGAACTCCACAGCGCGATGGAACTTTCGAGCGCCTGCGCGCACTTGCCGTACATCCGCTTCCCGGAATACCACCCCGAGTTTTCGAGTCGACGGGTGATTACGATGGATTGGATGGACGGCGAGCCTTTCGATGTCTTTGCCGACGGAACGGCCTCGCAGGATCATCGCAACAGGATTGGCCAGGCTCTATGGGATTTTTACGCCTACCAAATTCACAATCTCAGGCATTTTCACGCTGACCCTCACCCAGGAAATTTCCTTATCAATGGCGACCACCTTTGCGTGCTCGACTTCGGTTGCACAAAAACCATTGGCCCAGATTTCTACAGCAAGCAATTCGCCTTCCTTGATCCAACGCTCGAAACAAACCCCGCCCGTCTTGCTGCCGCGATGGAGTCGATGGACATCCTCTTGCCCTCGGACACTCCCGCTCAACGCAACCACCTCACCGAGCTCTGCAAAAAATCCCTCGAACTCCTCGCGCTGCCCTTCCGCATGGGCCACTTCGACTTTGACAACCCCGCATTCATGAAATCCATCTACGAACTCGGCGAAGAAAACCAGAAAAACGGCACGCTTCGAGGAATACGTGGAAAAAGGGGATCCGCGGATACGATCTATCTCAACCGCACATTCTTCGGCCTCTACAGTCTCTTGGCCCGCCTCCGTTCTTGCATCAAAACTCCTCTCCCTGAGGGCCTAACTTTTAAGTAGAAAAGGAGTAGATTTGGGTTTGTAAGACTACCGGCCAAGTCTCATCAGATCGCGCCTCTAGAGGATTATTTTTTGCCAAGTGCTACTCAGATCAAAGAAAGGCTTTATCTTTGTAAAAGCAATCTGACCGCAGTCGTTGGTGTATGGCTCGGACGCCATGTATTCGAGGGTGGTCCGTGACTCCCTCTCCGGCCTGCATTTTTATTGGTGTTCATTTGTGCTGATTCTTGGTTGAAAAATCGGGGAAAGTAGGAAGGTGAAAGGTGCGGAGGACACTTACCAGTGTTTTCAACAAAATCATGATTCCAAGAGCCATTGCCAAACCGGTGTCTGGGAGAACTCATCGACGGACTCCTTGCCATCAAAACTAAGGATGCGGCCTTCTTCGATGCCCAGCTCGGCGAGGGCTTCGCGCAGGCCGGCAGTTTCCCTCTTGCGGTTTTGCTCTTGGATTTCCCAGCAGACTTGTATGGCCGAAACCGGATGGGTTCCCTCGACCAGCACGAAGTCGCATTCGCCTTTGTTGCGGAAGTAGAAGAATTCCTTGCCGCGTCGCCTCAACTCGATGGCGACAAGATTTTCGAGTAACTTGCCGCGATTGGCCGAAAAATTTACCGCCAACTGCTTGAAGCCAGTATCGAGGAGGTAGCACTTCACCAAATTGGCAGTCCGTTGGCGCTGGGAGTAAGCAAATTTCTCGGTGGCGATCACGAAGAACGCCTCCTGGAGATGCGAGAGGTAGTTCGCGACCGTGCGCTTGCTGCTCTCGATACCGCGCTGCTTGAGCGTTTTCGTGAAGGCGGAGATGGAAAACAACTCTCCGGCCTGGTCCACCATATGGCGCATCAGGGCGGAGAGCGTTTCCTTGGCTCGGATGTCATAGCGCTCCAAGATGTCCTTGTAATAGGTCGTTTGGTAGTAGCCCTGCAGAAGCCGCCGTCGCTCTAAAGCGGATTGGCAGGCAACCGCGCCGGGAAAGCCGCCTCCAGTGAGATATTCCTCGAACGCCGCGAGCAAGCGTCCCCGGGACTCAGTGTGGAGCATGGCCGGAGTGACCGGAATTTTTTTGAACCGCAAAAATTCCGGAAACGA
>CAMDOJ010000191.1 GCA_945903555.1 Chthoniobacter flavus | reverse complement strand
CAGACATCCTGACGTGGTCCATGTAAAATGGTGAATTCAGGGAAACAGTTGATCCCATGCGAGACGAAAATCAGTGCCTACACGGGCGAGACGCCCATGCCCCCTTGGCCTTTGCGTCTCACACCCTTTCCTCACACTTCAGGATTTCTGAAATTTCGCTCGATGGCTCGATGTGGACGGTGACGTCGCTGAGGTGATGTCCCCCGGACATGAGGGCGTCTTTGACGAGATGAGAGATTTGGTGCCCGCAAGCGACGCTCATGTCCCCTAGCACTCGGACATGAAGATCCGCGATGAAGGTGAGACCGCTTTTGCGTACGCGGCACTTTTCGACGCTCACCACACCTTTGACTGCCCGAGCTGACGCGAGGATTTTATGGATCACGGCTTGCGGAGCTTGCTCGTCCATGAGTTCACCTAGAGAGCCTTTGAGCATTAGAATGCCATTCCAAGCAATGATGCCGCAGGAAAAGAGGGCCGCCCAATCGTCCGCACTCACAAAAGCCGCTCCACCAAAAAAACAAATCGTTATGCCCGCAGCGGCGGAAAGTGAAGTCAGCGCATCAGACCTGTGGTGCCAAGCGTCAGCTTCAATGGCACGACTTTTCACTTCCTGACTTCGCGCGTGCGAGACGCGAAAGAGCATCTCCTTGACGAGCACGACAAATAACAGGATGCCGAGGGTATAACCGGCAGGCATGTCACGATCGACGGATCCGTAGAGAATCTCCTTGAGACTATTCATGGCCACGGCAAGACCGGCCCCCAGCAACAGGAGGGCACCAGCAACGCCAGCGAGTGATTCCACTTTCCCATGACCGTAGGGATGGGTTTCATCCGGGGGGCGCTCGGCGTATTTGAGCGCGAGCCAGATCATCATTGAGCTGAATACATCCAGAGAGGATTCCACCCCGTCAGCTATGAGCGCATCCGCGTGCCCGAGCCAACCAGCCGTTATCTTGATGACTGCCAGCAGGGCATTAAGAAAAAGACCCGTCAAAAGGATTCGCCTTCCCCTCCGTGAGCGTTCTGCCAGCGTGTTCATTTTGGGATAACGCTGCCGATCGCGGATGGCGGCACGAAAACTACTTGTCAGCTCCCGGACCAATGGTCCGTTCACCGATCAAAAACTCCTGCACGTCCCCGATAAAGCGAAGGGTAGTATCTTGGGTTTTCTCAGCAGTGTCCGTGGCGAGGTCGGAGACTTTTCCAACCAGACCTCCCACCTTCTTGGCGTCACTCTCACTTTTAATCCCTTGGGGCAACTGCATAGGAAAAGCAAGAACACCGGTATCAGCGAAAATCCCCATGGTGCCGACCAACCCACCCAAGCTGTCGTAGAGCTTGACCGTCCAAACCGGCGATAGAGAGTTCAATGGCACTTGCAAGGTGTAATCAAGCCAATGAAAACTAACGCGGGCCGCAACAGACTCCGCTTGGACGACTTGAAAAAGTGCTGGCGCATCGACAAGCAACCTCGAACTGTCGATCACTGGGGAATTCGCAACATCGGTGAATCCACGCAAGGGCGTCCGCTCGGCTGTGATGAGGCCATTTGAAATACCAACTTCACGCACGCCACCACGGGCTGTGGGATCAGCAAGTAACATCGCCCATTCGTTAGGAAAGGGGTCACCTTTTTCACCCTTGATCTCCACAAGGCGCGCGTCCTTGGCATAAGGTTGGGATTGGATTGTTTGAAATGCCAATACCACAGACCCAGCCGCCCCAGCAAAGACGCTGGTCGAAAGGGCTGATCCTATGAGGAAAGTAACACAACCGCTGAGGAATAGGTTATTTTTGAACATAATGCTAATTATCTAATCCGTAATGAATAAATACTTTATTGGCAATCATAAGTTTAAGGGGAAGGGGGACAACTTTGGGGACAGGCAGGGTTTTACCCTATGACCAGATTTAGATGTTTTCATTCAATAACTTGCGTGGAATTTCTGATTTTATTTTCGAATTTGACGCCATTCCTCGGGGTCGGGGCGTTCGGGGCGGCCGGTGGCCGTGTTGAGCTGGTGCCGGATCCAGGCGCTGAGGCGTTGAGGGTGCGCGGCGCGGATCCATGCGCTTTTCTCTTCGGGCCAGCAGAAGAATTGAATCTTGGCTGTCATATTTTCCGCTTCGGGATCGGGATCGCGGTCGGCGTTGCGCTTGCCGGTGTTGCCGTGTGGTGTGGCGTCGTCTGTCATTTTAGGAACATCACAATCTTCATATCATCCTGCTGTCGTCTCGGTAGGAGCTTCCTCTTGCTTGGAGTGAGTGATGACGAAGCCTAGCTTCTCACCATCCTTCTGGACAGCAACTGTATCACCTGGCTTGATATGACCACGCAGAACTTCCTCAGCCAAGGGGTCCTCGATGTAACGCTCGACCGCACGGCGCATCGGACGGGCTCCATACGTTGGATCATATCCCTTGGCGATAAGAAATTCCATCGCGGTGGCATCCAGCGTAAGGTGGATGTCCTTGAGCTTGACGCGCTCGATCACCTTTTTCATTTCGAGATCCACAATTTTGACGAGGTCGTCTTTTTTGAGGGTATGGAAGACGATGAGGTCGTCGAGGCGATTGAGGAACTCGGGTTTGAAGACACGCTTGGATTCCTCAAGGATTTTATCGCGCATGACGTCGTAGTTTTCGGAGAGGGCGGGAGCGCCGAAACCGAGTGAGGTTTGCTTTTTAATCAATTCCGCCCCGACATTCGAGGTCATGATGATGATCGTATTGCGGAAATCAATTTTGCGACCGAGGGAATCGGTGATTTTCCCTTCTTCCAAGATCTGAAGGAGAAGGTGCATGACGTCGGGGTGAGCCTTTTCGATCTCATCAAAAAGGACAACCGAGTAAGGTTTACGGCGAACGGCTTCGCTCAACTGACCGCCCTCTTCGTAGCCGATGTAACCGGGAGGCGATCCGATGAGACGAGAAGCCGTGAACTTTTCCATGTATTCGCTCATGTCGATCTGAATGAGCGAGTCGGCCGTTCCAAACATGAACTCCGCAAGCGCGCGAGCGAGAAATGTTTTTCCAACACCTGTCGGTCCGAGGAAAATGAAGGAACCAATCGGGCGTTTGGGATCTTTGAGATCGGCGCGGGAGCGGCGGAGGGCCTTGCTGATGGCAACGACAGCTTCGTTTTGTCCGATGACCTTGGTCTCGAGCTCGCTCTCCATGGCGAGGAGCTTCGCTGTCTCTTGTTGCTCGATGCGGGAGAGCGGCACACCAGTCCACTTCGATAGGACGTGCATGATCTCGTCAGCGCTGACGATGACTTCCTTCTCTTCTTTATTCGTACGCCATGTGGCGAGAACGCTATCGAGCTTGTCCTTGGCTTGCTTCTCGGAATCGCGGAGGGCAGCAGCTTTCTCGAAATCTTGGGATTTGATAGCCCCTTCCTTCTCCAATCGGATGGACTCGATTTCGGCCTCGATCACTTTGATATCCGGCGGACGGGTCATGGCTCCAATGCGAGCGCGCGAACCAGCCTCATCCATGAGGTCAATCGCCTT
>CAMDOJ010000190.1 GCA_945903555.1 Chthoniobacter flavus | reverse complement strand
GTAGGAATCGATTCATCGGTGACGATGTCGAGCAGGGAAAGGAGTTCCTCCATCTGCCAAGTGGCGGCGGGGACAACGCTGAAGATGCGGGCTCGGATGTGGTTGGGATTCATGTTCCGGCCTCCCATGATTCAACGGTAAATGGCCTTTGGGAAAAGATGTGCCGTGCGGAGTAGTCCGGCTGGCGCGAGCGCACATAGATTTCGCCGACGCGGCGGGACAGGACGGCGAGGGTGCTGGCGGCGTCCGCGAGATGGCAGGACTTGCCAATACCTTCCTCCACTTTGACTCCGATCAGAAATGCCGGTAGCGCCAGCGATGCTTTCTCAACTTCTTCGAGCGGAGGAATGTCGTGAAGTCCGAGCGCAAAGACCGGACGGGCGAGTTGGGATTTGGTGAGTTTGATTTTTGGCGGTTTGATTTGGAATAGGATGAATTGGCCCGCCACGAGGCGGACGATGGATTCGAAATTGGTCCGGGGCGGGACGCTCATGTTGTTGAGGCGGTATTCCCCGGACGGATTCGTTTCAAGCAGAGGCGGGGTTACCGCAGATCGAATTTTTTCCACAGTGTGTTGAAGATGTCGCGGACCTCGGAAGGTTTGGTGCCGCGTAGGTTGTCTGGAAGCAAGCTTTGAAGAAGGTTGCGACAGTGTTTGTCTTTCGGGCTGTCCGACAACCCGGCGCATACTCCGGCGACTTCGCGGCAGGCATTGAGACCAGGCCCATGAACTGTGAGGTTGCGCTTTGCTGGTTGCAGGGCGGCACGCGCCTCGGTGGCGAGCGTTTCCACCGCGATCGCGGGCAGAGCGTGGTTTTCTCGCAAAGCCAGGTAGGCGACGAGGCCGAGTGTGCGGCGGCGCGCTGTGTCTGGTTGCGCGGCAAAGGCCGAGGTGAGGATGCTTGCGAGATCGACAGGATCGATGGAGGCGCCTAGACGAGTGGCCACGACGAGCCGCTCCACAGGATCGGTAACCGACAGGATCTGTCGCCATGGATCCGAGGCGTCGAGACCGCAGAGGTTCCAAGCCTGCCTGTGTGCGGCAAGCAGAGCGGCGTGTTTTATTTTTACCCCGTGTGCGATGCCGGGAAGTCCGTGCCGAAAGGCCAGCCATGCGGCATCCTCCCAGCCTGGTCTTGGCTGCGCGGACAACTCCGCAATAACAGTGCGAGCGGCTTGGATGGCAAGGATCGAGCGCAGAAGCGTGGTGATGCGACGGGTTGAGAGCTCGTGACCTGCTTTCGCGGCGAGCGGAGCCAGTGCGATCAGGTATTCGGCAAGTTTCTCTGGAGGAGACTGGTGGAAGACCTCAAGAATGCGACGGGTTTTTGCGACCAGATCGGGAACCGGGACGGGGAATTCATGGCGTCCACGGAACTGGTCGATGAGGACGGCCTTGCGGGCCTCATCGGTGAGGGTATCCCAGCCTGGCACCTCGATAAGAAATGCGAAGCGGTCGGCGAGAGCGGGATCAAGAGGTTCAGCTCCATGGTAGGCTGGAGCGTCATCGGCGTCCTCATCGGGCGGCGGATTCATCGCCGCCCACCGGTAGCGGAGTTTCTCGAGCAGAATTCCTTGAACGCGCCTCTCGTGGATGATGGGGAAGAGTTTGTTCTGAAGCTCAGGTCTGGCGCGGCTAATTTCGTCGATGAAAACAACCTCAGCGTCCCATATCGAAGCGGGCGTTGATATGTAGCGGAGCGAGGTCTGCGTTTCGTCGGGAACCGGTATGCCGACCAAATCGTCGTAGTTCACGAGCGAGGCGTTGTAGAACCTGAAAACCAGCCCGAGAGATTCGGCGAGGCGCTCGAGCAGAAAGCTCTTCGCAGTGCCATGCCTGCCTATCAGGAGAAGAGGGTCGCCGGATGCGAGGGCCGCGAGCACCACGGCCTCGAGATGAGCCCAGCCTTCCAAACCAAGTGGACGGGTAAGGAGGGATTTGTGAGTTTGCACCTCTTCGGTTTGGGGTGTGGTGGGTGATGGCGCCGGCTGGGTTTTTGATGGGTGCGCCGGCTTGTTTTTTGTTTTAACGATCACAGGGCACCTCCCTTCAGCGCACGGCGCAGGAGTTGGTTGCGGAGTTTTCGTGCTTGCTCGATACAGCAGGTGCCGAGGCTCTGGCGAACGCGGCGCTTTGTGTAATCGGGAAGGTGGAGCGTGTAGTGGCACCAGGAGGTGCCGTTGTTGTTCCAGAGGTGGTGGTTTGGATTATCCGCAAGGATGCGGATGGATGCTGTCGATAGTTGTTTCATGGTGTTTCGCCTTTCGGTTTCGCACCAGGAATCCGAGCCAATAAAAAACCGCCGTTCCCAATCAGGAGCGGCGGTCAATATTTGAACCGTGGAGATTTTTGTTGTTCGGTTCTCTCGAACCGCACATCGCTTGAATTTTCTTCAAGCAAGCCACCGTGGGAGATTCTCCAATTCCTCGGTAGGCACCCTGAGGCTGTTGAAGGCCACAGGAATTCCTGATGTCTGATCAAATAATAGCAGTGATCCCACAACCGGCAACGGCCATCTGTGTCATAAATCTTACCTGTCGGAGTCTGATTCTCTGGGCACTAGCGGCAAACGGTCCGTGGAATCGAAGTCTCCCCGCCGAAGAAAAAGAAATCCACCTTTCGTTTTCGCAATCCAAACAAACGCACGAAAAATGACGCACAGGGGATTGGATTCGCGAAAATGATTTTGTGATACTGACTGAGCATGAACTCCAAACCCTTACCAGTCCAAGATCTCGAGCGATTCCTGCTGGCTCAGGTATCGATCATCGAGGCCGCGCTGGAGGAATTGAACGCGGCGTGCAAGGATAGCCATTAGATGTGGTTTAAAAAAAGACATCAGTCCCACATATGACATATTTTAAGCCCGGAGACCCGGCAACAGATGGAACTTCAGCAGTCCGCCATTTAAAAAATCTCCATTCCGAAAGCACTAACTCATGCCTTGCAAATAGCACCCAGACAGAGGGAGCTAGATATTGATTAATAGCTCCTCCGATTCAATAGGCGCCTGCCTGTCTGAGCTTCTGGATATATGGACTTATGGCAATAAGTCCATACGTCACTTGCTGATTTTCCAGAGCGCGTTGCTGGTCTCAAAAACAGATTTGCCCATGCTGTGGTTGACGTCAGGAATTGATTCCTGAGATGCCCCCGAAAATCACCCTCCTAGATTGAACAACCCCAGCGCTGTAACCCAAGGATCATTGAGATCCAAGCTGGTATCCTGATCGGGAGCGATACGATTGAATCCGGCAAGTGCAAGAAATGGCACCGCATTTTTAGCCTGACTTCCCTTCTTCCCGGCCGGAGAGGCCGATAAAGACAAGCGGAGCGATTTTTTTCGGGCTACGGCTGTGTTGGCTCGGTGTTTTTGGCCCAGGCGGGCGGGGCGGCGAAGAGGTGTAGGAGTTTGAGTTTGGCGAGTTGGGCGTTGAGGTCGACGGGGACTTTGGTGATTTGTTGGAGGACTTGGAGTCCTTCGTTTTTGAGGTGGATAGCGCCGAGGCGGATGGTTTGGAGTTGGCGCAGGATGC
>CAMDOJ010000189.1 GCA_945903555.1 Chthoniobacter flavus | reverse complement strand
GTCTTTTGAATGACCAACATTTGAAGCTATATGGGGCGTTGCCGGACGGATTGCTGCAGGCTTACCGAGATGCAGGTTTCGAAGTCGGGCATGTGCCTGTGGTGGATCATCAGAGGCCGCCGCTCTCAGGCAGTGAACTGAAGTCCGTGCAGCAGCATTTCAATGAACTCCCCAAACCGATACTCATCCATTGCAGTGCCGGCGTCGATCGAACCGGCGCCGCAGTCCGCTATTTAAAAACTCTCCCTTCCGACAGCACTAACTGACGCCCCTCAAATAGACCCCAGACAGAGGGAGCTGAATTTTACGTATTCAAGCATTTTAAGAATGCTTGCCTGTAATAAACAACCCCAGCGCAGAGATCCAAGGATCGTTGAGATCCATGCCGGTATCCTGAGCGGGAGCGATGCGCTTGAATCCGGCATACATGAGGGAGGAAGGAAAATGCTGAAACCTGAAGCGTGAAACCGTAGACCTGAAGCGTGAAACCTGAAACCGGAGCGAAGCGGAGAACACATGCCAGCGGGCGCTGGCTGGGAACCAAGCAACTTGGGCATTTGCGCGGTAGGCTGCAATAATAGCAGTCCGCAAGGCAGTTTCCAAGCCCTCATCTACCTGCACCGCTACAACCGCGACACGGTGAACCTGCTCCTGAACGACTATGTTCGCAGCTTCCTGCACAAGCTCGAAGAGCTCCACCGCCAACTCACCGCCATCACGCTCGACGAGTCCGTGCGCCCCGCCGAGCGCACCCGCGCTGCCAAGGAACTCAGCAAGATCGAGAAGATGCTCAAGGAAATCCGCGCTTGGGAACGCGACATCGTCCTGCCCCTCGCCCAAAAACGCCTCGAAATCGACCTCGATGACGGCGTGAAGGTGAACTACCTCAAATTCAAAGGCCTGCTGGAGACCATTCCGGGCTTGGATAAGAAAGAGGAGGATTGATTTTGTGATTTTTTCTCTGAATAAAACTAAAAAAAGTAAAATTTATATTTCAATTCGCTGATAAGTGTGATTTTTTCACAACATATGCTTTTATCTTTCACTGTTGAGAATTTCCGATCCTTCAAGGAGGTGCAAACGCTGTCCATGGTGGCAAGCAATCGCCATCCGGACCATGAGAACCATCTCACCCCGATTCCACAGGATGAAAACAAAGTCTTGCCGGTGGCAGCGGTGTATGGCGCCAACGGCGCCGGAAAATCGAATCTGGTGAGGGCTCTGGGTTTTCTTAGAATGCTTGTGCTGGAAGGCACGGAGCCGAAAAAAGCAATCCCGCGCCAGGCCTTCGCGTTGGATGAGGAAACGCCGCGCGAGCCGAGCGAATTCTCTGTGCAATTTGTGCAGGATAGCCGCGTGTTTGCCTACGGCTGCCAAGTGGATGAAAAAAAGGTCTGTGCCGAGTGGCTGAGCGTCCTGCGCGGATTCAAGGAGACGACCGTCTTCGAGCGGGCAACTGACGCCTCCGGCAAAGTGATGATTCAGACGGGTCCGGCGATGGCCGCAGACTCGGAGTGGGGAGACCACACAAAGCCCCGCGAGTTGGCCAAAGTGGGAGTGCTCCCCAACCAACTCTTCCTCCATGCTGTGGGAGCGATGTTGCAGGAGGCGGACCAAGGGCCTCTCTTCCGGGCGGCCTTGGAGTGGATGGACTCGGTCACAATCATTCCTGCGGATGCGACATTCCAGTTGCTGTCCCGTCTGGTGGCACAGAACAAGGACTTCACAGATTTCGCTGGAGAATTTCTGCGCCGCGTGGAAACAGGCGTGGAGGAGTTGAAGGTCGAGACGAGCGACCTCGACAAGAATGTCCTTTCGGGGCTTGAGCCGAACTTGCAACGGATGATCGAAGACTTGCCCCCGGGTGAGCAGATCGCCCTTCCGGCGCGGGACGGTTCTGAAATGCTTGTAGAGAACCTCTCCGGCATGAAGGTGCGCTTGCGCACACTCACCGCCGAGCATCTAACCCCCGATGGGCGCCGGGTGGGCCTGCCTTTCAACGAAGAATCGGATGGCACCAAGCGGCTCACGCATCTCCTGCCCGTGCTGCACGGTGGCAAGCAAGGAGCTGGCATCTATGTGATCGACGAGATCGATCGAAGCCTGCATCCGCTCCTGGCCAAAGGATTCGTGCGCTCGTTTCTCGAAAACTGCATCGGCAGCCAACTGGTCTTCACAACCCACGAAACGGCATTCCTCGATTTGGAACTGCTCCGGCGGGACGAAATCTGGTTTGTGAAAAAACAGGGGGCGCGCGGTGCTTCGGAGATTTATTCCTTGGCGGAATACCGTGTGAGAACGGATCTGAAGTTGGACAAGGCCTACCTGCAAGGTCGCTTCGACGCCGTTCCACCGATTGAAAATGAACTTCCGGAATGGGTCGGAAAAATCATGGCAGAGTTGCACCCCAACCAAGTGGAACCTTCGCTGGCATTGGCCAAATGAGTCTTCTCAACCGCCGCCCAATCTCAATAGGTCGAGAAATCCGGGAATTCCGTGACGATCGTGTTTTTGTGGTGGCGACGGATGACACTTATGCCCCGGAGCAATACTTCAAGCATCTGGCACTCAGGAGAGTGAGGGTGCTTGTTTTACCTACGGAGCGAGGTGAGTCTGCGCCGACTCATGTCGTGGAAAGGCTCAAGGCGGCTTACGATATCTACGCGGCAAAAAAACAGATTCAGAAGGGTGACGAGTTTTGGATTTTCCTCGACCGAGACCATCACTTCAAAGGCACCCACACCCCGCAAACCCTCGAAGCGCTCCGAGTCGGCAAGACGGCAGGATTTGAGGTGGCGATCAGCAATCCTTGCTTTGAGCTCTGGCTACTCCTGCATCACGAGGAGGTTTTGCCGGATGCGGAGTTGGACAACTGCGCTGCGGTAGAAAGCTCACTTCGCGCCCGTCTCGGATCCTACAATAAAACAAACATCCTGCCCGGGCAGTTCCCGCTCGATCTTGTTGAGATAGCTATTCATCGGGCACGGGGCCTCGAAAAGTCTCCAGACAGCCCAACAACCCTGCTCCCTCTGCCTATTGGAACGCGCGTTTACCGCTTGCTTGAAAAAATCCTCTCTCCCGCGCTATGAGCCTACCCAAAATACAAGCCACTCTTGAAAAGCGCCTCGCTCAAAGCCGAATCGTTTTCTGGTATGATGCCGAAGCGGAGTGGTGGACGGAATTCGACGCCTTAAGCGTGGAGTGGGTCGAAAAAATCACGGTTGCGAAAAAATGGAAACTAGGTGTCGGTAGTCAAATATTGACAGTTTATGCGAAATGAAACTACGAAAAGATACCAGTTCCACATATTGACATATTTTTAGCTCAGAGACGCGTCATCAGATAGAACCTCAGTAGTCCGCCATTTAAAAAATCCTCCTTCCAACAGCACTAACTGCCGCCTTGCAAAAAGCCACTAGCCAGAGGGAGCTGAATGATTGATTAAGAGCTCCTCCGATTCAATAGGCGCCTGCCTTTCTGAGCTTCTGGATATATGGACTTATGGCAATAAGTCCATATATCAATTGGTGATTTCCCAGAGCGC
>CAMDOJ010000188.1 GCA_945903555.1 Chthoniobacter flavus | reverse complement strand
CCACCCTGACCGGGAAAATCCTGTTTGTGCTGTTCATTGACTTCATTTCCCACACTCCAAAGGATCACGCAGGGATGATTGCGGTCGCGGCGGACCATGCTGGTCAGATCCCGCTCATGCCACTCCTTGAAATACTTGTGAAAGTCATTCCCCAACTTCTTCTGCTCCCAAACATCAAACGCTTCATTCATCACCATGAAGCCCATGCGGTCGCACATCGCGTAAAATTCCGGCTCGCGCGGATTGTGACTCGTGCGAATAGCGTTGCAGCCCATCTCGCGCAAGATTTCCAGTTGCCGCTGGAGCGCACGATGGGAAATAGCGGTCCCCAGAGCACCAAAGTCGTGGTGCAAACAGACGCCTTTGATATCGACGCGTTCGCCGTTGAGTAAAAAACCCCGGTCGGCCGTGAATTCACAATTCCGGATACCCAGCGGTGTCGTGTATGCATCCAGAATCTTGCCGCCCGCTTGGACTGTGGATACCACTTGATACAGATCCGGGGAGTCAGGGGACCAAAGCTGCGGATTGGCCACAACAAATGGCTGGTCGAATTCCTGCATCCCGCCCGCCGCGATACGCTGAATGGATTCCGCCTTGGCCACCTCGTTGCCCAGTGGGTCGAGAATCACAGAAGACAGCTTCACCTCTGAGGGCTCGGCGGATTTGTTTTCCACCTCCGTGCGAAGGCGGACGGTGGCTTTTTCCTTGGAAACCTCAGGCGTCGTAACATAGGTGCCCATGTGGGCGACATGGATCTGGTTCATCTTCACGAGCCAGACATTCCGATAGATGCCGGCCCCTGGATACCAGCGACTGCCACTCGGTTCCACATTGGCACGGACGGCAATGTGGTTTGGCTCGCTACCATATTTCAAATAGGGCGTCAGATCGTAGCGCAAACCCACATATCCATTGGGGCGGTGCCCGAGAAGGTGCCCATTGATCCAGACTTGGCTGTCCATATACACGCCGTCAAAATCCACAGCGATTTCTTTGCCTTTATCGGATTCAGGCAAAGTGAAAGCTTTGCGATACCAACCGATGCCTCCGGGAAGATACCCGACAGAGGATCCGCCGGGCATTTTGGGATCGTAGGGTTGCTCAATGCTCCAGTCATGCGGCACATCGAGTTTCCGCCACTTGTCATCATCAAAGTTTGGGGATTCCGCGCCTGGAGCCTCACCTAGATGAAATGACCAAGCATCGCTAATGGAAACTTTGGTCCGCGCATCTCCAGTGGTCGCGGCACATAGGCCCTTCTCGCATGGTGCCAACACAAACATTAATCCCAACAAGAGGTATCCGTATTTCATTTATTCTTATTTTTTTCTAAAATAACGCCGTCCCTGCGCCCAATTCTGCTGTCTCATCAGGCAGCAGCGCTTGATTGAAAGCCGCGAATAGAATGAAACGGAGATTATTGATTCTCCAAAGAACTGGTAGGGAAGTGCACATTTGATTTCAAAGAGGGCCAATACATCACGACTATTATAGTCCATCGATTCAACTGTCACCCTAGCCATTTGGCCATTTCCTGAGGCTCCATTTTGTGCTAGGATTCTACTGTGTTGAATTTCCTGCTTGTCTTGCTGACTTTGACTTCGCTGGCTTTTGCTGAGGAGAAGCCGTTGCGGACTATTGAGGCGGTCAGGGGACTGTCACACGAAGATGCAGCGAAGGGTTTGCAAGCGGAAATCGAGGGCACCGTCCTTTTTGTTTATTCCAAACACTCCGCAATGATTCTCCACGATGGAACTGGGAGTTGCTGGGTGGGGGCTTCTTCGCCGTTGAACAAAAATATCAAGTATGGCTCAAAAGTCCGAATCACCGGTAAGTCCTATATAGATAACTCTTACTTGGCGAACATCCGCGGTGCCACAGAAGAGTATTTGGGAGAGGGTTCCATCCCGGAACCTCGAGTGGCGAGGGCGGAAGATTTGTTTGCCCAGTGGATCGACACCCAGTGGATTCAAATTGAAGCTCTTGTTGTGGGCACTGAAGAGGACGGCCTCGCTTTCACACTGGTTCTCGACATCGCGGGAAAGATTTTCAAGGCTGATGTACCCTTCGAGCCAGACTCGGAAAAGCGCGCTGCGGTATTGATGCAGCGCCGGGTCTTGTTCACAGGCGTCGCAAGCACAGTTGTGAATGACAGTCGGCAAATGACAGATAGGCATTTTCTCATTCCCTCCTTTGATCAAATCATCCCGATCAAAACGAAAACGAGCGAAGTGGCGCCACCTTTTCGAAAAATTGCAAACCTGCTTCAAAGCGACAATTCCCAACTCGATGCCGTGAAGGTCGAGGGCGTCGTAACCCAGAACCGAAAGGGGCGTTTTTTCCTCCGCGACGAAACCGCGAGCACATTGGTCTACACTTTTCAGGAGGACATCTACCCGCCTGGATGCCGTGTCGTGGTGGATGGCTTTCCAGGCGTCGCACCCTTCAGACCCATCCTGAGAGCCACCAAGGTCGAGATCTCGGGGATGGCTGAAACACCAGTGCCTCTGCGATTGAACCCACAGGCTGGAATCCAACCCAATCTGCACAACGAGTTTGTGGAACTTGATTGCGAGTTCCTCGGCACTGTCCGCACGGCCTCCAAAAGAACCATCCTCCAATGCCGCTCGGGCAATACCTTTTTCGAGTCAAATTGGACAAAATCCGACACCGAAACAAGCGCACCCGAACCGGGCGACACCATCAGGCTCAGGGGCATCTACGAGGTCACAACTATTTCCCCGATTCCAAGAATAGAATGGGCGAATGGATTCCGGATGCACCTGCTCGAAAATGAGGCCGTCGAGATTTTGAAAAAAGCGCCTTGGTGGACCTTTAACCGCCTACTGTGGGCCCTAGGCATTGCAATGGCCGCCATTTTAGCATTCTTAATTTGGACAAGTCTTCTCCGCCGAAGGGTGTCCGCCCAGACGAAAATCATCTCCCGCCAAGTCGAACGCTCAGCCATCAAGGACGAGCGTCAGCGGATCGCTCGAGAACTCCACGACACCCTAGAGCAGGATCTCACCGGTCTCTCGATGCAGCTCGAGAATGCCACGGAAGAAATCGGGGAAGCCAACGGACCAGCCTACAGAAGCCTCACACTTGTCCATCGAATGCTTCAGCACTGCCGCCTCGAGGCCCGCGCTTCCGTCAGCGATCTACGCAACCCAGAAGCGATCCTAAGGCATCTTCCCGAAGCGATGAGGGAATCCTTAAACGAAAAAATCCAAGAAACGGATGCCACGTTGGATTTTTCGGTTGAAGGCTCCCCGCAAACACTGCGCTCAACCACGCAGAACCACCTCCTTCGCATAGCCCGAGAGTCCCTAACGAACGCCCTGCGCCACGGCAAGGCCTCCCATGTGCGTTGCCATCTGTTCTATTCCGTTGATGGCGTCACCTTGGAAGTCGAAGACAATGGTCGCGGCTTTGATTCCACCCAACCTCCCCCAGTCGGCCATTTCGGCCTCACTGGTATGAGAGAACGTGCCAACAAAATCCAAGCCCAGTTTTTCCTGTCTTCAAATCCCGACACCGGAACGAAAATCCGT
>CAMDOJ010000187.1 GCA_945903555.1 Chthoniobacter flavus | reverse complement strand
CCGCATCCTTGGCGATGAGTTGGGCGCGAGCTTTCTCTAAGAGCGACCGCTCCTTCGCGTTGAGGCTTCCCATGCCGTTGCGGGAGATTTTTTCCAAGATCGGGTCGATGGAGATGACGGCATCATCATCTATAGTCTCGATCTGACGTGGTGCATATTTGCGAGTCGGGGAAACCTTCGAAGTCACGGGGCGTTCCGGGCGATCGAAGCGGCCTTGGAAGTAGCCTACAATCAAACATGCCGTCACGCAATCCACGCCGAGCGCGGTGAGGGAAGTGTAGTCCGCAAGGGCGAGGCATTGCAGCGAGTTGATCGCCAAGAGGGCCAAGGCCACCCAGCGCGCCTGAATGCTAAAAAGAATCTCCGCTGTCGGATAAAGGAGGGCGAAGGCGACGAAAATGCCGAAGTGCAGAGCGCTCGATCCCCAGTAAATAGAAGGCCAGCCAGCCCAACCCGCAGCGGCCAAAACCAAGGGCGGAGTTATCAGCAGGCCTGCGTAGAGTTTAACGAAGGACTTCCGACCGAGAAAGATTTCAATTTCTCTTCCAAAAGCAACCAACAGGTAAAGCTCTACGAGCAAGAGCCAATAGGACGGGCGGTGTACGAAGGCGTAGGTGCAGGTTTGCCAGAGACTATAGTCCTTCGTAACGGCTTCACTGGAAAAGACGAACGCTTGCAAAAACCCTTCTGCTCCTGCCGCCATCGCCACAGCGGTAAGGATGAGCGTAAGGCCATGCACTCCCGCGAGCGCCGTGCTCACATAGACGGGAAAATTTCCAATCCAGGTGAGAGGGCCTTCATTTTCTGGACTCCGCTGGGCCATCATTTAATTTTTTACCCTATTCCTGTTGAGACCAAGGCACAAGCGGGAACTCGCATTAGGAACAAGCCTCACCATGAGATCGGCTTTTTTGAAGTTGCACGAAGGGTGGGGTGGCGGCAAAGTCAATCTATGGGAGCCCTATTAATAGCATTCGTGGTTATTGCCGTTGTTTTCTTCTTTCTGATCCTCTTTGTGATCGGTCAATACAACCAACTCGTCACTCTTCGCAATCGCTTTAAAAATGCGTTTTCGCAGATCGATGTCCAGCTCAAGCGCCGGTATGATTTGATCCCGAATCTGGTGGAAACCGCTAAGGGCTACCTGAAACATGAGAGCTCGACACTCGAAGCCGTCATCCAGGCTCGTAATGCGGCGCAGTCCGCCGGTGGTCGTGCCGCTGCAAATCCCGGCGACCCACAAGCGATGCGTGAACTGGGTGGAGCCGAAGCCGGACTCAGCGGAGCTCTCAGCCGCTTGATGGTCGTCGCTGAAGCCTATCCCGACCTGAAGGCCAATCAGAACATGATGCAACTCACCGAGGAACTGACATCCACAGAGAACAAGGTCGCCTTCGCCCGCCAGGCCTACAATGACTCGGTGATGACCTACAATACGAAGCGCGAGCTTTTCCCGACGAATCTCATTGCGGGTCTGTTCCAATTCCTAGCGGCTGAGCTTTTCCAAGTGGATAGCGCCGAGGAGAGGCAGGCTCCGAAAGTCTCGTTCACATGATTCCCGTCACCCCGACGCGGGCCGCATTTATAGAAAAAGCGGCCACGGTGCGCGTGCTGCAGGTCTCCTGCGAGATTGTTGCTGATGGCGACACGCCAGTTGCGGCCTTTGCGAAGCTTTGCGGAGAGGCGCCTTCCTTTCTCCTCGAGTCAGCCGAACAAAAAGACCAGACCGGCCGCTTTTCGTTTCTGGGATTCGGTGCGCGAGCCACATTCAGCGCCACAGGAAAAACTCTCACACTCACGGAAAACGGCATCTCTCGCACATTCGAGGCGGAGCGCGATCCGCTCGATGAACTTGAAAGGTGGATGGCGCCCTACCGCACCGAGACCGATCCTACTCTGCCGCTTTTCCACGGCGGCGCTGTGGGCTACCTGAGCTACGATTGCATCCGCTGGTTCGAGCCCACGATCTCCGCCCCGCCGAAGGACGAACTCGGAATTCCCGATATGTTTTTCATGGTCACGGAAGTGGTCATAGCCTTCGACCACCGCCGCCGCCGGATTCGGATTGTGGTCAATGCGTTTCCAGACAAAGAAAATCCAGCCGCCGCCTACGATGCCGCCTACGAGCGGATTCGCAGCGTTCTCGAGTCACTAGCCAAGCCGATCGCCTTCGACCCGATTTTTACGGAATCCACCCCCGCCGCCGCGCCTTCGACCTCGAACACGACTCGTGAGGAATACCACGCCATGGTCCACAAGGCCCATGAATACATCCGCTCGGGCGACATTTTCCAGATCGTGCTCGCGCAGCGGTTCGAAACCGAATTTCACGACGACGCCCTCGATCTCTACCGCGCATTGCGCTTTGTGAATCCCTCCCCCTACATGTTTTGTCTCCGCTGTCCGGGTGGTTACTCGCTCGTGGGCAGTTCGCCGGAAGTCCACGTCCGCCTCACCGGCGACCTTGTTGAAATCCGTCCGATCGCTGGCACGCGCCGCCGTGGAGCCACTCCGGAGGAAGATGATGCGAATGCCGCCGACCTCATGGCCGATCCCAAAGAGCGCGCCGAGCACCTCATGCTCGTTGACCTCGCCCGCAACGATGTCGGTCGCATCGCCGAATACGGCAGCGTGAAGGTCACCGACTTCATGACCATCGAGCGCTACAGTCACGTGATGCACATTGTCACCCACGTCTCCGGTCAACTTGCCGGCGGACGCTCGGCCTTTGATGTCATGCGGGCCACGTTCCCGGCTGGAACCGTCTCCGGAGCGCCCAAAGTCCGCGCCATGCAAATCCTCAACGAACTCGAAAAAAGCAAACGGTGTTCCTACTCAGGCGCCGTTGGGTATTTCGGCTTCGACGGCAACCACGACTCCTGCATCGCGCTGCGCACCGTATTGCTTAAGGACGGCAAAGCTTATGTCCAATCCGGTGGCGGCGTCGTCGCCGACTCCACTCCCGAAGGTGAATACCAAGAGACCGTCAACAAAGCCATGGCCGGCATGCGCGCCATCGACCGCGCGAGAAAAACAAAATGAAGAAGCATTTTCACCACAACCGAGCGACGGGGCAGGCGAGAGGTAGAGCAACCGAAGGTTGGCCCCGAAGGGGTGAGACGAGCGGGAGCGAGCGAGTCAAAGAGCACGGAGAACACGGAGTAAAAGAAAGAGAGGCTGGTTTAGAATTTTTTTTGAGAAAACAGGCTTTAAATTCTGATGCTTTCAAAAAACTCTTCTTCCACTCCGTGTTCTCCGTGTCCTCCGTGGTTAAACCTCTTTTTTCTTCGCTCGCATGATCCTCGTCATCGATAACTACGATTCGTTCACCTACAACCTCGTTCAATACTTTGGCGAACTTGGTGCGGAGCTCCTTGTGAAGCGCAACGACGAGATTTCCATTGCCGACATCGAGAAGCTCGCTCCCGAAAAAATAGTCGTTTCCCCCGGGCCCTGCACGCCCTCCGATGCGGGGATCAGTTGCGATGTGATTCGGCATTTCGGCGGAAAAATTCCTATCTTCGGTGTCTGCCTCGGCCACCAAAGCATTGGGCAGGTTTACGGCGGCGACGTCATCCGCGC
>CAMDOJ010000186.1 GCA_945903555.1 Chthoniobacter flavus | reverse complement strand
TTTTTCATATGCACCTCCAAAGCGCGTCCAGGAATGCGGCTACTGATGACTGCACGACACCCTGGATATACGGCGATCTCTCCCAATGCAAAAATACTCTCCTCAAAGGTCGTTTCTTCGACAATTTGGGTTTCGATACGCAGGTTTTTTACACCCGTTTCATCGAGAATCACCGTATTACTCGGGCGCGCACCTTGGGCTACCGGGATCGAGCAAGAGGCCAGAATGAGAAATAAAATGAGAGAAAACGGCTTCATAGATTGGATCCACCTAGCGCGCCCATCCAGTCAGCATAGGCGAGGAAATAGGATTTGCGGGCCTCAATGTCAGCGAACTCGATTTCTACGAGACGTTCACGAGCTCGAAAAACGGCTTGGATATTGAGTTCGCCGCGTGCGTAAGCCGCCTCGCTTTCACTGATATGCTCCCTAGCCGCAGACAGAACACTATCCCCGTATTGAGCCGCCGAACGGAATCGCAGCGCCAAGATGCGATGCTTGAGAAGAACTTGGTTCTGGACTTGGAACCGCAGGGATTCGCATCGGGCATTCAAACGATCGCGCGACGCCATTTTTTCCGCCACCTTGCCAGAGCCGTTTTGCCAAAGCGGTAGCGGGATTTGGAACTTCACCCCCGCGAGAGCTTCAGGTTCAATTCCCGTCGGATTGTCGCGAAATCTCTCTCCCTCAACAAAGAGTCCCACCCCCACATCCTCCCAGCGTGAGGCTTGGGAAAGCGAGACGCTGGTTTCGCCAGAACGAAGAAGAAGTTCCGCCAGCTCCAAATCTGCCCGTTTCCCAGCAGGCCTCGCCGACGGGATCGAACTGGGCAGAGTAAGGCTTTCATTCACCGCAAATGCAGACTCGGCGCCGAGTCCAAGGCATTCACTCAATCGCGCAGATGCCTCCATTTCGAACCCACGAAGTGCCTCCACTTTCGCATGAAGAGTGGATTCCGATAGTTTCGCCTCCTGCAAATCGAGCTTAGAGCGAAAGCCTGTCTCGACCCCCTCCGCAAGAGACTTCGTGAAAGCTGCTGCCAAATCCGCTTGGCGACCAGACACGGCGACGGCCTCCCGTGCAGCCACAAATTCATAGAACGCCTTACGAGTCGCCACGGCCAGTTGCCATTCTTTTTCACCGACTTCCAGCCCAGCGATTCGCACATCCAAACCCGAGAGCTCTCGCTCGAAACGAAGTCGACCTGTGAGGGGAAATCTTTGCAGGACTCCCGCCATCACACGCCCCTCAAAATCCCGTCCACCCGCAACCTCGGTCTCCAACTCGGGATTGGGAAGCCTACCTGCTCCCCTCGCGCGCCCCTCCGCCTCTTGGACCAGAAAGCGCGCTGCATCGAGTTCCTTATTCCCCTTCAAAGCAAACGCAACGGATGATTCCGCAGTCAACCCCATAGGATCTTGCGCAGCCAACATATAGCTTAGAAAAAATAAAATCAGGATCGGCACAATGCACTTCATCTTGCTTAGGGATTATTCAATCACATCTTACAGCATTTGTCCATACCACTTAATACGCGAGCCAATTGACAAAGGGTGAACTAAATTCCAGTTCTGCAGCATTAAAACACAACCGACCAAAGAGATATAGATTACCGAAAAAATGAGCAGAGTGAGTTAAAGGATACAGAGGGCGATTTGTTTTCAACTCAAAGAGCGTTCTCTGCTTTGTGTAACAACTAAGCTCCGTAAATCACTTTTGTGCATCTCTTAAATTGATTCACTACGTTCACCCTTTGCTCTGCCTTTTTCAGTCTTTCTTTGCTCATCTTCAATTCTGTCATTCTCTCCAAATGGCATTTTCTGGGTTGAGATTAAAGGAACTACCGTAAGTGTCTAATCGATCAAATTCGGCGGAATCAGTTTTTACGATTCATGGCCGCCGTAAACCAATCGACTTGCGTGGCGGATTTTTGCTGTGGGCGGGGAGATGTGAAGTTTTTACCACCGCTGCCGCTGGCCCCACTCTCGCGTCCGCGCGGGGCGGCGCCGATTTCGGGATTAGTTTTCAACGACAGGCTGATGCGCTTACGATCAAGGTCGAGCTCGAGAACGGTCGCCATCACTTTTTGGCCGACCTTCACGACGTCGGAGGGAGCTTTTACGAACTGATCACTGAGCTGGCTGATGTGCGCGAGCCCATCTTGGTGAACGCCCACATCAATGAATGCGCCGAAGGCCGCGACGTTCGTGACGATACCGGGCAACTTCATGCCGGGCTTGAGATCTTGGATTTTCACGGCCTCATCGGAAAAAGCAAAGGCCTCAAATTGCTTGCGGGGATCGCGACCGGGCTTGGCTATTTCGTTGACGATGTCCTGGAGCGTGGGAAGCCCCACATCCGGCGTGACGTATTTCTCGAGTTTGATCGAGGCGCGGCGGGCGGGATTTTGCAAAAGTTCGGGCACGGAACAACCAAGGTCCTGCGCCATGCGGTCTACGATGGGATAGCGTTCCGGATGGACTGCGCTTGCGTCGAGCGGATGCACTCCGTTGCGGATACGCAAAAAACCAGCGGCCTGCTCGAACGCCTTGGGGCCAAGACCAGCGACCTTGAGCAATTCTTCGCGGGATTTGAAGGGGCCATTCTGGTTGCGGTGCTGAACGATATTGAGCGCCGTGCGGGAATTGAGGCCCGAGACATACGCAAGGAGGTTGGTGCTGGCGGTGTTCAACTCCACGCCCACGTGGTTCACGCAGGAAACGACCGTGTCATCGAGTGAGCGCTTGAGCGCGGCTTGATCGACGTCGTGTTGGTATTGACCAACGCCGATGGATTTGGGGTCGATTTTGACCAATTCGGCAAGCGGATCCATCAACCGACGACCGATCGAAATCGAGCCGCGGACCGTGAGATCCAGATCAGGGAATTCCTCGCGAGCGACATCTGAAGCGGAGTAAATCGAAGCCCCCGCCTCGTTCACCACCACGATCATCACGGAAGGGGGAAGACCCAATGCGCGTACGAAGGTCTCGGTTTCACGCGAAGCGGTGCCATTGCCGATGGCGATGGCCTCGATCTTGCAGCGGTTCACGACTGACTTGATGACTTCCGCCGCCTCCGCACGTTCGCGTGCGGTTTTTTCAGGATACACGACTTCGTGCATGAGGAGTTTGCCTTGGGCATCGAGAGCGACCAGTTTGCATCCGGTACGAAATCCAGGATCGAGAGCGAGCACGCTTTTCTGTCCAAGTGGAGAGGATAAAAGCAACTCGCGAAGGTTGTCCGCAAAGACTCGGATCGCTTCCTCATCGGCTTTCTTTTTGTAAAAAAGACGGGCTTCGCCCTCCATTGCAAATCCGAGAAGGCGCTTGAAACAATCGTGCGCGGCAAGGCGAACCTGTGCGGCAGCGGGATACGAACCCTTCACAAAAAGGTGATCCAACGCGGCCAATGGTTCATCCTCAGGAGGCGTGATGCGAGAGAATAGAAGACCTTCGGATTCACCACGTCGAATAGCTAAAAAGCGGTGCGATGGGCAAGCCGCTACAGGCTCGCTCCAGTCAAAATAGTCCTTGAATTTGGCGGCCTCGGTTTCTTTTTCAAAGACGACCTTGGATTTGAGCA
>CAMDOJ010000185.1 GCA_945903555.1 Chthoniobacter flavus | reverse complement strand
TTGGCAAGCGGCAATCCGTTTTGGAATGCGGGAGTGGAGAGGGCTAATCCTCGTCCACTTCCTCGGCGCCCTTTTTATAAGTGAGGCCCCGGAGTTTGCCTTCAATGAAGGGATCAATCTCGCCATCCATCACCGCTTGGATGTCGCCGGTTTTCACTCCGGTGCGAAGATCTTTGACCATTTGGTAGGGCTGGAAGACATAACTGCGGATTTGGTTGCCCCATGCCACATCGCCCTTCTCTCCGTATTGGCGATCAACTTCAGCGCGTTTTTTGTCGCTTTCGATTTGGAAAAGCTTCGATTTGAGCAACTGAAGGGCGAGTTCGCGGTTGCGTCCCTGACTGCGTTCCGCTTGGCAAGCCACGACGATGCCTGAGGGAATGTGAGTGAGGCGGCAGGCTGTTTCAACTTTGTTCACGTTTTGTCCTCCCTTGCCGCCCGCACGGAAGGTGTCGAGCTTGATATCGGCTTCGTTGACTTCCACCGGCACGTCTTCGATTTCCGGAATCACGTCCATGCTGGCAAACGACGTGTGACGGCGTTTGTTCGAGTCGAACGGGGAAATGCGAACCAAACGGTGAACACCACGTTCCGTCTGGAGGTAGCCGTAGGCGTTCTGGCCAGTGACCCTCAATGTTGCAGATTTGATACCGGCTTCTTCACCGAGTTGGATATCCGTGATGCTGAATTGGATGTCGTGGCGTTCCATCCAGCGCTGATACATTCGCAGGAGCATTTCCGCCCAGTCGCAGGATTCCGTTCCGCCTGCGCCGGCATTGATTGTCATGAAGGCGGGGCAGTTGTCGTATTCGCCCGAGAGCAGTGAGGCGATCTCGAATTTATCGAGGTCTTTTTGAATCGAAGAAAATTCTCCCAATACCTCTGCGGTCGCTGTGGCTTGATTTTCTGGAGATTCCTCAGCGGCAAGTTCCCTCAGGATGTCGAGGTCGGCGAGGCGAGCTTCGAGGGTTTGAAGAGGGTTGATTTTTCCACGCAGGGAGGAAACTTCAGCGACTTCGCGTTGGGCGCGTTCACGGTTGTCCCAGAATCCAGGATCGGCCATGCGAGCCTCGATTTCTGCTAAGCGGCGGGTGAGTGTAGGTAAGTCAAAGAAACCTCCGCAACGAGGCCAGTCTGGCTTTGGTCGCGGAGGTATCGAGTGTCTGCAGGTCGTCGCTCATAAAAGGGACTTAAGCTATCATCCTAGATAGCGGCGGCAAATGAAATCAAGGGTTCGCCGGTTTGGCGGTGATAGCGGCGGGTGTCGGGTTGGGGGAGTCGAGGCGGTAGATGGTCTCGTCTTCTTTCATGACACCAATTTTATCACGAGCGATGGCTTCGACGTATTCGGTGTCGTTTTTGAGGAGATCCACTTCACGGTTCCGCTGTTTACGAATGAGTTCCTCGGCGGATAGCACGGATTTCTCATTGGCCAGTTTGGTGATGAGGTCATTTTTACGTGTCAACGCTGGATAGAATGCGACTAACAAAAACGCAAGCGCACCTAGGATGATGAAGATAATCATGAGGCGGATGCCAGCACTCCAGACTTCGGCATTGCGTCGGCGTTTGGAACTGAGTTGTTGCACGAATGAATGACTAGTCGATGCGTAGCGAATTGCAAACCTCTCTTCATCTGGAATACGAGAGTCGAGACTCAGCCAAGGTTGTGAAATGGTCTCGTTATGATCAAAGAATCATCAAATGCATCCCAAGCTTGCTCCCGTGGTCGCTATTGGTAGATTGTTAATTATGTTTTTTAGTTGCTGTACAAGAGGTCTCATTCTAAAAAATCCTATTTTTTAATGGCCATGGAAGTTTTGAAAAACTCGATTATGAATCCTCTCGAGGAGCGAATTCTGTATAAATTCCGCAACGGGCTTCTGCTCGCCGAGTCGCTCACGCATCCGAGTATTTCGCTCGAGCGGAAAAACTATCCATTTGATAATCAGCGTCTCGAATTTTTGGGTGATTCGGTGATTCAGGTTGCGGTGACCGAGCATCTTTTCCGTATGTTTCCCGATTTTGGCGAGGGTCAGCTCACCAAGTTGCGCACCCGCATTGTCTCACGCACGGCGCTGCGCAACCGTGCGGCCAACCTAGATCTAGGTTCCTATATCATGATGGGGCGAGGTGAGGAGACCAGCGGGGGGCGAGAAAGGGCATCAACATTGGCCGATGTTTTCGAATCTCTCGTTGGCGCGATCTACCTTGATGGCGGATTCGATGCGGCTCGTATTTTCATCCTCCGTCAGATGGAGGAGATTTTCACGGAGATCGCCAACCAACCGGAAGAGATCAACCCCAAGGGATTTTTGCAGGAAATCCTGCAAGCGATTGAACCCGCCGCACCGGAATACCAGATCCTCTCGCAAAGCGGTCCGGAGCACTCGAAAAACTTCATTTGCAGCGTGGTCTGGAATGGTCAAGAGCTCGGGCGCGGATGTGGATCGAGCAAAAAGGAGGCGCAAGTCGCCGCCGCCCAGGAGGCGCTCAGTGAACGCCACTGGGAAACATCCGATAAAGTTACGACGCCTGTGCTGAATCTCCAAAATTAATGATCTATTCTCTTTCTTTGCAGCCCGTCGGTATCGCTGTGGGTGTCTTGTTGCTCTTGGGTCACGCTGCGGCATGGTTTGGCACCTCCTCGGCGATGGGATTCGCGAAAAGCTTTCCGCGCTCCAGAGCTGCGGCGACCCTTTTATTGATGATCGCGGTGGTATGGGCCTTCCTTCTCGTTCAAAGAGTCGATCTGGGGGAGTTTTCGAATCTTCGTCAAGTCATGCTCATTGGCATCGTGGCCGGAGCTATTCTTTCATGGCTCTACGTAGAGGAATTCCTGGCTGCGAGGGCGCTCGGAATGGTGCTGCTGCTGGCTGCGGAGGTGTTACTGGAGTCCGCTGTGCTGCGGACGGAGACAAGTCGATTGTTGCTCGTAACGCTGGCCTACGGGTGGGTGGTGGCGGGCTTGTTCATGGTTGGCATGCCTTACCTCGTGCGTGATGCAATCAACTTAGTCACTGCTTCAACGACACGCTGGCGGTTAGCCTGCCTCGGTGGCGTAGGCTATGGTGTGGCACTCCTAGTTTGTGCGATTCTTTTCTGGTAGCCGATTTTTAGGCGCCGATAGCTTCCTGAAGTAATCCGGCGATGCGGTCGGCATGGTGATCAATCACATCTTGCTCCCGACCTTCGAGAAGGAGGCGAATTTTTGGCTCGGTGCCGGAGTAGCGAAGAAGGACGCGGCCTTTGCCTTTCAATGTCGATTCGGCTTCGTTCAGAAGCGTCTGCAGCCCGGAGATGGTCTCCAATGCGGGCTTGTCGTTCACGCGAAGGTTGCGCTGCGCTTGAGGGTACTTTTTGAGGACTTTTTTGAGTTCACTGAGAGGTTGGCCGGTCTCGATCATGACGCGGAGAATCTGAAGTGCGCTGACGATGCCGTCGCCTGTGGTTGCGAAGTCGCCGAAGATCATGTGTCCACTCTGCTCTCCGCCCACATTATACCCTTCGCGAAGCATGGCCTCGATCACGTAGCGGTCTCCGACTTTGGTGCGGAGCACGCGGCCACCGTGGGCTGCGAGTGTCTCATCGAGTCCGA
>CAMDOJ010000184.1 GCA_945903555.1 Chthoniobacter flavus | reverse complement strand
GAAGATATTGAACGCATACTTTTCGAGGAGTCCACCATTCTTCATCGTTTGGATGACTTGGCTCGGGAGATCACCTTGGATTACCAAGGCAAGGAAATGACGGTGATTTCACTGCTCAACGGGAGTTTTATTTTTATGGCGGATTTGCTGCGACGGATCCCTTTGCTACTGCAGGTCGATTCGTGGAGCGTTGCCAGTTACCAGGGTACTCGCACGAGCGGACGTGTGGAGTTTCGGCAAAATCATATCGCCGATGTGGCGGGACGTCATGTTTTGATCCTCGACGACATTTTGGATAGTGGAAGAACACTGCGGGCGGTTTTTGATCGTCTGGAAGCCGGATCTGGAGCGGCAAGCATCCGCTCGTGCGTGTTGCTGGACAAAAAAGTACAGCGCCACACCCCTTTTGTCGCAGATTACGCAGGGTTCGAAATACCCGATGAGTTCGTGGTCGGGTATGGACTCGACTACAACGAGCGCTACCGCAACCTGCCATTCATCGGTGTGCTCAAGGCCGATGCCATTGCCCGCCATGCCCGCTGAACCTCAGGGCGCTGGTTTTTTGCATCCCAACTTAGAAGTCGCCGGTGACCCGTGCTGGGTATGGAATGCGAAATTTTTTTAAAAAAATCCTCCACATTATTGATTGTGGAGCGATTCTTGCTGGCTGATTTGATTTTGACAGAAACATGAACAACGCATTGCCTTCACACGAATTTACCGGACTCTACAACCGCGAGCACGAGCATGACGCTTGCGGTGTCGGGTTTGTTGCCCAAATCAACGGTCAACGCTCCAATGATATCCTTAAAACTGGTCTTCGGACTTTGTGCAGTCTTATGCACCGAGGCGCGGTCGATGCGGACGCGAAGACGGGTGATGGCGCCGGTATCACGACGCAGATTCCCTACAAGATTTTTGCCCCTGAGGTAGAGAAACTCGGTCAGAAGCTCTATAATAACTCCGACCTCGCTGTTGGGGTCATGTTCCTTCCGGCCGACAACGAGTACGAAACAGCCCGCGCCAAGGCGAATACTGTCGAGGTTCTCGAAAAGCGCGGTCTGCATGTCTTCGGTTGGCGTGAAGTGCCTTTGAACCTCCATGTGCTCGGTGACAAGGCTCAGATGACGATGCCGAGGATTGAGCATGTGCTCATCGGTCGTCCATCGGGTATGTCCGATGATGACTACGAGCGCCGTCTATTTTTGGCCCGCAACGAGATCGAGGACCGCTCCGCTGCAGACAAGATCAGCAATTTCTATATCCCGTCCTTCTCTCATCGTGTGATTGTTTACAAGGGTCTGCTCGTCTCTGCCTCGTTGGAGAAGTTTTACCCCGACCTAGCCAACCCAGATTACGAAACAGCGATCGCGCTCTATCACCAGCGCTACAGCACAAATACCTTCCCGACATGGGCTCTCGCACATCCTTTCCGGATGCTCGGCCACAATGGTGAGATCAATACGATTCGCGGCAACCGCAACTGGATGTCCGCGGCTGAAGCCGAATTGAAGGCAGATTTCTGGGGTGAGGATATTAATCTTCTCAAGCCCATCATCCAACCCGGGGGATCTGATTCCGCGAGCTTGGACAATGCACTTGAGGTTTTGACCATGAGTGGGCGGAGCATCCTGCACTCGGTAACGATGCTCGTGCCGCCGGCGTATCGTTTTGATCCGACCATTTCGCAAGAGTTGAAGGATTTTTACAAATACCATGCCTGTTTTTCTGAGCCCTGGGACGGACCGGCGGCATTGTGCTTCACTGATGGAGTCACGATCGGAGCCTGCCTAGACCGCAATGGTCTACGTCCTGCCCGATACGAGATCACCGACGATGGAGTTTTTGTCATCGGTTCTGAGGTGGGCGGATCAGGCTTGGATGCCGACTCGATCATTGAAAAAGGTCGTCTTGCACCTGGTGAGATGATCGCCATCGATACTTCGCTCGGGCAGCTCCTTCGTGACAAAGATATCAAGGGTCGTCTTGCTGCAGCCAAGCCTTACGGAAAATGGCTTGAGGCCAATCTCAAGCAGTTCCCGCAACTCAAGGAGGACCAGATTCCGGCACCGAGTGGTGAACTGGATATCCTCACGCTCACCCAGCGCCAGATCGCTTTCGGTTATTCGTCCGAAGAGGTCGAGATGATCATCAAGCCGATGCTCAAGGATGGGGCCGAAGCGGTTGGTTCTATGGGCGACGACACGCCTCTGGCGGTCCTTTCGCTTAAGCCACGTTTGCTTTACACTTATTTTAAGCAACTCTTTGCTCAGGTCACGAACCCACCGATCGATCCGATCCGTGAGAAGTTGGTGATGAGCTTGCACACAGCCCTCGGATGGCGCCGCAATCTCCTTGCGGAGAGCCCAGAGCATGCCGATCTCATTCACGTTGAGTCTCCGATTCTTTTGGATGAGGAGATCGAGACAATTCGCAATCTGGGTGGGGTTCATAAATCCTCCACTATCTCGACCCTCTGGAACGCGGCGGATGGCGAGGATGGTCTTGAGGTAGCTATCAAACGTATTTGTGCGGAAGCTGAAGCGGCTGTGGATGCGGGATTGCGTCTCATTATTCTTTCGGATCGTGGTGTTGATGACACCAAGGTTGCTGTTCCGATGCTTCTTGCTACGGGAGCCATTCACCACCACCTCATTCGCGTTGGCAAGCGCATGAAAACGGGGCTTGTTTGCGAGACCGGTGAGGCCCGCGACGTGCATCATATCGCTTGTCTTGTTGGCTACGGTGCCGGCGCGGTGAATCCCTATCTCGCCTTCGAGTCCATCAGGGAAATCCTTGAGCGAGGGGGATCTGTCGCCGACTTTGCCAAGTCCACCCTCAATTACCGTAAGGCCCTCGAGGCTGGCCTACTGAAGATCATGTCGAAGATGGGCATCTCAGTGGTCAATAGCTACCGTGGCGCGCAAGTCTTCGAGGCGATCGGAATTTCTTCAGTTCTCATCAATAATTGTTTCAAAGGCACGGCTTCCCAAGTCGAGGGTATCGGCTACAAGGAAATCGCTGTGGAAAGCCTCACCCGACACGCCTTGGCGTTTTCGGGCACTGTGCCCGTCGAGGCTGGCAAACTTACCGATCCCGGCTACTACCGCTTCCGTCGTGGTGGTGAAGTGCACGCCGTCACGCCGCCGGTTTTGCAAAATTTCCACACCTATGTGGGAATCAAGGGCGCTGATAAGGCTGGTAAGGCCGAGGATTACAAAAAATACGTCGATGCCGTTCTGGCAAACACGCCAATGGCGCTGCGCAACCTTCTTGAGATGGTGCCAAATGCACCAGGTCCGATCCCGCTCGACGAGGTCGAATCCATTGAAGAGATTCGTCGCCGTTTCACTACGGCTGGGATGTCGCTCGGTGCGCTAAGCCCCGAGGCTCACGAGTGTCTTGCTATCGCGATGAACCGTATCGGCGGTAAATCCAATAGCGGTGAAGGTGGAGAAGACCCTGTGCGTTTCAAGCGCCGCGAAAATGGCGATTGGGCAAATAGCGCGATCAAGCAAATTGCTTCTGGGCGTTTCGGCGTTTCCGCAGCCTATCTCGCTTCGGCCAAAGAAATCGAAATCAAGATGGCCCAAGGTGC
>CAMDOJ010000183.1 GCA_945903555.1 Chthoniobacter flavus | reverse complement strand
ATCCAGAATGTGGGAACGGCAATAAACACAAACACCCCAAAGGAAATCACGCTATCCGGTGCGCGCCCTGCATACCTCGAACAAAAGACACCGATCACAAGTCCGAAAGTGAGCGAGAGAGTGATCGCCGCGACATTCAGAAGCACCGTCGCGGGCAGGCGATCAAAGATCCGACTCATCACGGGACGATCGTCTTTGATGCTCCTCAGGCGACCAGTGAAAAGATCGCGCATATTAAGCCAGTATTGCTCGTAGATCGGACGGTCGAGGTGGAACTTTTTGCGAAACATCTCCTTCACCTGCGGCGTGATCTTGGGATTCAACTCGCCCCAAGGATAAGGGCTACCTGGCGACATCGTGACCATGAAGAACGAAACGAGGCTGAAAAAAAACAGGAGCACCACACTAATCAAGATGCGGCGCATGAGGAAATTTAACATAGCGGCGTCATTCCTAAATCCAGCTCAACCTTGCCGACGCTCAGAGCATTTACCGATAATAATGTCAGCCCACCAATCATGAAGCTAAGCATGGCTTATCCCCTAACTGCTGGCAAGACTGAGAGCCGTTAGGCGCAAATCGCAGAAAACGCGAGTGCTTTCTTGAACTACGCCACAAATGGATATATAAAAATGCATGGCTCGCAAAAAGAAATCCTCCCCACGGCCGACATGGCTGATCGCGCTCATTGGTTTTGGCGTAGTGGCTTTTATTGGTTCCCGATTCTTTAATTCTCAAGAGACCGACCCCTACCGGACTATTCCTCTGCTGGATGCCTCTTCGTATCTCGAAAACTCCAATAGCCTTCGTGGCAATACTTACAAGCTGAAGGGCACCGTGACGGAGTCTCTCGCTTGGTCGCCGGAGTCCGGAAGACTCATCGCGATCACAGTCGATGACGAGCAAATCCCTCTTCTTGTGACACCCGAGTTCAGCTCGATGAATATCCAGAAGGAACAAAAACTCATTTTTGTCGTCGAAGTTGATGAAAAGGGCATCCTCCGCACCAAAAAGATCACCAAATCATGAAGAACTCGCTCCTTATTACAGTTGTCACTTTCGCGGGATGCCTGACTCTTTTTTCTCAAGGTGTACCTGCTGGCGCAGGCGACTCAAAGGCCGCCACCGGTGGAGCCAGACCTCCCCAAGCGAACGAGGGCTTCATCGGACGCGATGTTCCCGCTTTCGATCCTGGCAGCGAAGTCATGAGCTACGATGGCAAGCTTTGGAACATCAACAACAATCGCGTGGTTCGTGCCAGATTTGAGAAATTCCTCAATGCATCAGCGGCTAGCTCCGAATCCGATCGCTCCTACCGTCACACCATTGACCGCATACTTGACCTAATATCTCCGGGTAAGGCCACAAAACAAAACCAAAATGCCGCATTTGAGCTGCTCAAAAAAGCCTCGGAATACAAAGAGGACGCAAACCTCTGCCGCACTCTCTCCGATGCCATCTACGCTTCGAACACCAGCCTAGCAACTATCGCAAAACTCAATCGCGACAATATCCTGCTCGAAAAAGAGCGCGCCACCGCCGAATGGAATAGCCAGATGGCGGCGAAAAACTCCTCCCTCACCGTCTCAAACCAGAAAGATTCCGAGGTAGAAAAAGAAAATCAGCGAATCGAACGAGATGCGCGGATGGCATCCGCAAAACGGAAATTGTCCGAAGTTGGGCAGACAATTGAAAATAACAAAATCCGGATTGCGCTCACGGAGATGAGCACCAAAGGGCATTTCCAAGCGCTCATGATGCAGTTTCTTGCAACGCGCCGATTTGAGCATGTGATTATCGCCAACCGTTTTTACCGAGCCATCTATTCGGACGGCGACAACTCGATCGACATCTACAAAAAGATGCTCAACTCCCTTCCGACAAACAAGGATGCAGGGCAGGCGAAGTTTAGCGGTGAATTTAACCCCCAGATATCAGCTTCTGAGGGAGTTATGGACAACAATTCTGGCGCAGGAGGCGGTGGCGGAGGCCCCGGAGGCGGTGATCGCGGTCAGAACGTAAATGTGTACAACGGCAATGCTCCGCAAAAAACAGGCAACTCTTTTTCGGCAAAAGGCATGAAAATGGGATTAGAGAATCTCGGCATCGAAAGCTTGGCGGGCGGAGCCGCCTCGGCCGCACAGAGCATAAGCAAGCTCATTAGCTCGCTGAGCCAGATAGATGCACTCGCAAATGAAGCCATTCGCGATGTGAATGAAGGCGTTGAGGCCTACAAATTCCTGCTGGAACAGGGCGAACTACATAGTGCCACGGAACGATTACAGGAAACTTTTGCTTTAGGAGAATTTATGCCTAGCGTTCGCCTTCTTTCACGGGATGACAAACGAAGGGCATTGGATTACACACAGAAAAGTAACGAGCTTCTTGCTGCCCTTGAGGTCAACGACCTCGCGCGCGCCGAGAAATTAGTGCATGAAATAGAAAAACTCGCGAAGGATTTCGACCCTAGCAAGCCGCTAGCCAAAATCGAAACCTCCAAAAGCATCAGCAGCATGCACCTCGCCAAAGCTCGCACGGCAGCGGTATCCGGTGACAAATCTGCAATGGAAAAGGAACTCCGCGATGCCGCCCAAATATGGCCCAGAAATCCGGCCTTGGCAGAAGTTGGAACCGCTATTTCCAATCAATCGGATATCCAACAAACGGCCATGAATGATTTTGACCGCCTCAAAAGCCAAAAAAACTACCGCCAGATTTACAACGATAAGATGCGATTCATTGCCGCAGCGGCACTCTATCCCGAAAAACAAAAGGAACTCACGGACGTGCTTCAATACATGGGAGCGGTGGAAGGCGCCATCATCAAGGCCCGAGAAATCGCCCAACGGGGTGACCCTGCAGGCGCTTGGGAAACCGTCGAAGCGGCGCAAAAAGAATTTCCAGGCGACTCCGAACTACAACAACTCCGAGCAGATCTCACCACGCAGGCTGCCGATTTTGTTCAATCCCTCAACCAAGCCACGGAATACGAGAAAAAAGGCCAACCCGGATCCTCTCTCGCTTGGTATTTGAAGGCGCGAAAGAAATACCCTGCAAGCCAGTTCGCAAAAGAAGGTATCCAACGCCTAAGTCAACAAATTCTTCCTGATTCGAAGTAAACCCCGATCAGGTCAATGAAACAAAAAATTCTCATCGTGGATGGCCACAGCATGATTTTTGCGTGCCCAGATCTCGCGAGCATTCATGCCAATAATACGGCCAATGCACGGGACGGGCTCATTCGCCTTCTCACGGGTCTTCAGGATGCCACTGATTGGACTGTCGCCGTTGTTTTCGATGGCAAAGGCCCCAAGGCATCTAGTGAAGGGTCTCCGCACGGCATTTCGGTTTTTTACTCCCGCGAGGGCCAGACGGCGGATGCCATCATTGAGCGTCTGGCCGCCAAATACGGCGCAGACTTTCAAGTCACCGTCGCCACCAACGACCGCATGGAACGTACCACGTCGGAATCATTCGGATGCGACTCGATTTCAGCCGCTCACCTCTTCATTGAAATCGAGCGAGCCAACGATTCCCTAAGAGAAAAAATCCGACGCCTTCAATAACAATGCGGAATTGCGCTTGACCCGAGCTTCTCGTCCGGAAAAGTTGACCGCAT
>CAMDOJ010000182.1 GCA_945903555.1 Chthoniobacter flavus | reverse complement strand
TCTTTATTTCTACATTTTCTCTTATCAGTTTTGCTCCAGTAGCCCTAGCAGCTCAAGCGAAGCCCAAGTTGACAAGCTTGTGGCAGGTAGTTGAGTCCGGTGGCGTAATGATGTATCCCCTCGCAGCCCTTTCCATATTGGCGCTGAGCCTGATCTTGGTTTTTGTTTTCACGCTTCGGCGCGGATCTGTTGTGACAGGTCGGTATATGCAGTCTGCCGATGCTCTTCTGCGAAAAAAAGATCTTCTCTCTCTCTTGGCTCTTTCCCATCGGCATAGTGGTGGCGTTGCCAGCGTTATGGGAAAAGCACTTTATTTTCTGACAAATAATCCTGGCGCGACCATCAAGGAGGTTCGTGAAGTCGCGTTGGCTGAAGGGTGTCGCCTTGCTGGGCTCTGGAATCAAAGAGTGAGCTACCTAGCCGATATCGGATCCATCGCTCCCATGGTCGGACTTTTTGGAACGGTATTGGGAATGATCAAATCTTTCACTGCTGTATCCGGTGAAATGGAGACTTCCCGTTCTTTGTTGTTGTCTAGCGGTGTGGCCGAGGCTCTCATTGCAACTGCGGCCGGTCTCGTGATTGGCATTCCCGCCATGGCGGCCTTTGCTTTTTTTCGAGGGCGAGTGCAGACAATGGTCTCCGAGCTTGAGGCTTCCTCGACGATTTTGATGGCTCAATTAAGCATTAGGCTGCCCTCCCACAATGATGAGGTTTGATATGCGCGCCTATCAGGTGAGCGCCGTTTTGGGTGGATAATATTGAGCTATGAAACTGGGAATCCGGTTTTTGGTTTTCATTCTCCCAGTTTGCGCTGTAGCGCAGGTGGAAGTTCGTCGAGCTTTGCCTGTCCAACCTCTGGATCCTAATTATTACCCGAATCCCGCTTGGGTCGAGCGAGCCGTACAAGAGATCGAGGTCCGTCGGGCCCTTCCCGCATCCGCCCCTGAGCCTACGCCCTTGTTTTTTGACGCTGTTGCGCCAGCACCCGCTGAGCCAGCACCCGTTGAGCCAGCACCCGTTGAGCCAGCACCCGTTGCGCCTGCACCCGTTGCGCCTGCACCCGCTGCGCCAGCGCAGTTGGACGACGCCTCGAATATTCGCATTGCTCCGGCTAACAATAGGAACGGGCGCACAGCGGCATTGGACCGTGGGAATCATTTTTATTCGCGGAAAATGTATGATCTTGCGATTCCGGAGTATGAATATTTCCTCATATCCCGGACGAAATCCCCGACTCGGGATGCACCTCTATTCCGTGTTGCGGAGTGTCATCGCATGGCAGGTAACTCCTCTGCCGCACGTTCGGCCTATGAGAAACTTCTTGCGGAGTTCAAGGTTGGGGAATTTGCGGGAGCTGGTGCTTACAGGTTGGGCGAAATTCTCTTTGCGGAAAAACTTTTTGAGTCGGCCGCCAAACAATTCGACATGGCTTCGAGTGGGGTTCGTGAACCTGAGGTTCGTCTCTCTGCCGCTTACTTTGCGGCTCGCAGTCTGGATGCCCTGAAAAAAGATGAGATGGCGGAAAAGAGATACCGTGCTGTTTTGGTCGCATCCGGAACGAATCCCTACCGCGATAATGCGGGCATTGCTCTGGCTGCTCTCCAACTTCGCAATGGGAAAAAATCGGCAGCTCTATCGACGTTGGGAAACTTGATTGAGACCACTGGTTCCCCAGATGTCAGCGGTTCCGCTGCCCTGCAGGCTGGGGCACTTGCCAAAGAATTGGGCATGATTGATAAGGCGCTCCAATTTTACGAAAAAGCGGCCCTGCGAGCTGGCGATGAAAAATCCCGCTCGGAAGCAGTCCTTGCGGCTCTCCGCTTGCGCTATGAGTCCAACGACACCGCTGGGATTATCAGCGTGGGGGAAGGGATCGAAAATCGGGTTCCAATCCAATCGCGTGCCGAAGCACTTCAAATCCTAGCCTCTTCGTATCGCAAAGCAGGTAAGGAAAATCTTGCCGTAGGAATTTTTGATCGACTCGCCAAAGAGTTTCCCGAGACGGCATCGAACCCAGATACACGGTATCAGCGCCTTCTCAGTCTCTACGCGACCAAGGACAAAAATTTTGTTTCCGAAGTGGATGAATTTTTGAAAATTTCCAAGAATCCCAAGCACATGGCAAGTGCTTCGTTGCTCAAGGCGGAGACGCTTTTTCTGCAAGTTGACTATGCAGGCGCTGCCAGAGCCTATGCGACGATAGTGGAGAATACCGCCTTCACCCCGGAACAACAAAAGGCCTCACTTTACAAATGGGCATGGTGTCTTGCGGAGTCTGGCGACCAGCCTGAGGCTATTCGCATTTACACCTCTTTCGTGGAGAAAAATCCCCAAGACAAGCTCGCCGCCACGGCGATCCTTCAGCGAGGTATGGCTAAGCAGAAGATGGGGGATTTTGATTCCTCGCTGGGCGACTTTCAAATCGTGGTGAATACCTACCCCTTAAGCAAAGAAGTCGAGATCGCCCTCCTGCAAATGGCACTCACTTACGGTCAGAAGAAAAACTACCCCGAAATGGCCAAGGCATTTCGTTTACTGCTCCAGAAGTTCCCGAATTCCGCTGCGGCAGCTCAGGCGAATTTCTGGTTGGGCTGGGCCGCATTTGAAGAGAAGGATTACAAAGGCGCGATCGTTCACCTTGATTCCGCCCGTCTTCTTGATCCCGCTGCCTACCGAGATCGTGCCTCGCTACGGATTCTGATATCTCACTATCAACTGAAGGACCGCAATGGTGCCGCCCGCGAGGCAGATCAATGCAAGCCGGAGATGATTCCTGCCGAATTAAGAGTCTGGCTTGCACAGGGAATGTTCGAAGCGAAAAACTTCGCCAAAGCGGAGAAACTCCTCACCCCCTTGCAAGCTGTCCCGGCGAGCATGCCCGTTGACGGTTGGTTTCTTCTGGCGGAGACGCAGATGGACCTTAAGAAATTGGCTGATGCTGCGGTGTCGGTGGATCAATATCTCTCGCTGACCGAGGATCCCGACCAGCGTGCCCGCGGGCTCCTTCTCAAGGCACGGGCTGCATTGGAGCTCAAGAAGGTCGCTGAGGCCCGCATGGCCGCCGATGAGGCATTACAACTTCAACCCGAGGGGCGTCTCAACGCCGAGGCCCGCTTTGTTGTTGGGGAGATTTTTTTGAAGGAGTCTGATTTTGATTCTGCCGCGCGTTCATTCATGGCTATCGCTGTTCTCACGAATGATCCAGATATCACTCCCCGAGCTCTCAAGAGAGCCGCCGAGGCCTATCGCCTTTCGGGAAAAAATGCGGAGGCCGACAAAGCGCTTAAGGAATCCAGTGAACGCTTCCCCGGCTCGGTTGGGAATGCCGGCACATGACCCCATGTACCGCTTGATACCATTGTCCCTTTGAAATTAGACTTTGCACCGGAAAAGGGGGGCATGGCCGTCTCGGCCGTTTGGAGACGGGTCTACTTTCTCTCACCCTCCCCATCGGAATCAAAGGAGCAGACCGCTGCACACAGGCGAGACGCGCTGTGCCCCTTTACTCAAATCCAAAAGCAAGCTGCTTTTGGTATGATACCCGCTTTTTTCTCAAAGGCATTTCCGCATCGGGGCTTGATACCCGCATCCTGAAACGATAAGGCCTTTCGCACATGGCAATGATTCACATCAGTCGTAATCGCGAAAATCTTGGTAAATTCACCGATCAAGATGTTGCAGA
>CAMDOJ010000181.1 GCA_945903555.1 Chthoniobacter flavus | reverse complement strand
TTCACATATTATTCTCTTTTTCCGACTTCCCCCCCTCTTGAAACCTCCAGTCGCGCCACTTTCGAACAGCCCGAACGCAAGGTGATTTTGGATAACCAACTCATCCCCTGTGTTCTTTGACTCGCCCGCTACCGGTTGATTTCGCTTTGCTACACCCGTCGGGCTGCCTGCGGCAGTCTTTCTCCCGTTGGTCGATTGTCTCGCCCCTCCGGGGCCAACCTTCGGTAGCTCTACCTCCCGCATGCCCCGGCGTTCGGTTGCGATTAATTCTACTGAATTCGGGTTCACAGCTGGAGGTAGTCCGAGGTCGCCACCAGCTTGCCGCTGGAGACATTCATGAAGCACGCGGTCGTTCCTGCAGGCACGGGGGCGGTGGCGATCCATTTTCCGTTTTCCTGTTTGAGCACGGCGGCGGTTTCGATCCATTGGCGCTTCGAGGTATCGCCAGTGCCAGTGGTCGAGGTGAGCTTGGCCGCGTTCAGGGGTTTGGTGGAGTGGAAGACGGCTGTGAGCGTTCCGCCGTCGATCTTCGTGGATTCGGGGACACACCAAGGCTTGCCATCCTGAACGACCGATTTGGCGAATGCATAACTCTCCGGGCGGTTCCACGCCGGGCCGTGGCCATGCTTCATGTTTGGCACGATTGAGAAGACAGAAACTCCCGAGACCTTCGCGCTGGAGGCGGCAAGGGAATCCATCGGGAAATGAAAATCGCCGGTCCAGGAAAGCCACAGCACAGGCATGGTGGCCTTCTCCAGGCGAAGGTTCGGATCCCAAAGAATGGGATAGAGTGAATTCTTGGCGAGGTGTTTTCGGTAATGGCTGGTCGCCTTGTGCAAGCCGCCGCAACCATAGGTGGGAATCGCAAAAGCAAACCGCTGGTCGAGCCCGATGACGGTGCTGGTGATCACTCCACCCCACGAGACGCCCATGAGCCCGACCTTGGCGGGATCGACCTCCGGAAGGCTGCGCAGGAGATTGTTGGCCAGAATGGTGTCCGCCACGGCGTGATACATCCACTGGTCTTCGAGGGGCTTTGTAAAGTCCGCGTAGGTTCCGGGGCGTTGCGGGCCGCCATGCTCGTGGCGTTGCCACTTCGCAGGGGGCTGACCTTGTTGTTCGGTTTGACCCTCGACCGCGATACTGATCGCAGCGAATCCCTCGGCGTTCCATTTCTGCACCCATTCCTTGAAGGCCGTGCCGCCGCCGCCGTGGACCAGCACGACGCCGGGCACGGGCTTTTCCTTGCTCGCGCCTGCAGGCAATCCGATCCAGGCAAAGACCCGCGTCGGCTTGCCCTCCCAATCCAAAGCGTCAAAAAATATCGGCCTCACAGTGCCATCGGTTTGAAACCCCGTGCCCTCGTGCACCGCCGGAGGAGTGGTCTGTTTCGCCAGTTCCTCGAGCTTGGAGAGTGAAGGAGCGGGTGTGGTGCCTTGGCCGAAGGTGCTCATTCCGGAGGCAAGGATCATTGCTACGATGGTATGGTATTTTTTCATGTGATGAAATTTGTGATTAATGCCAATGGATCTCACCCTGACCGGCCGCTAGATCGACGCGGACACTGGCTTTTTCGAACTCGCGGGTGAAGATCCAGGCGGCGGGATCGGGACGGGTCGCTTCTGCTTTCGGCGCCCCCAGGGGTTTGGAAAATTCAGGATACTCCACAAGAGCACCGTCCTGGAGAGTCCAGCCCCAGCCGTATTGGAAGTAGGAGTAAGGCTGGGCACCGATGAGGAAGGCTGCTAGATAATAGGAAAGCCGTTCGCGGGAGAACTTTTCGAGGTCGGCCTCGCTGACAAGCTTTGCCTCCTTGGGCTCCTTATTCACGCCGATGCGCCACACGGAGATTTTACCGGCGGCGGAGAACTTTTTCATAAGATCCCAATCCGCGACAATGGCTTCCTTGGTGAGAAAGCGGGCTGCATTGGGATGTTCAAACATGAAGGCATCTCCGATTTCAAACAATTCGGGGCTGTCCGCGCCGTTGAGCAGCAAGATTTTCTCTGGGCCGATGGCCTTCTTCGCCATGCGCATCATTTCAGCTTGAGCAGCGTCCACTTCCTTTTGCTGCTTCCGACGGCTAAAGACATTTCCGTGCATCTGGTCAACGAACACTCCGTCGGCTCCAGTTGCGCGGACGCCTTTGCCAACGGTTTCCGCCCACCAGGTGCGGAATTCGGGATTCAGAACGTCAAACATCCGAACTATGCCACGGCGCTTGGGCTCGCCGGTTTTCGGATCGGAAAGCAGGAAGGATCGGAAGGGTTCTTCTACGACTTCCGCACCGAAAACCCCGGTGTCCTTCGAGAACGGAAAGGCATAGGCCGAGTTGAAATAAAACAGGCAGAACATCTTGGGATCGATCTTCTTGAAGCGTTCGATTTCACGCTTCGCTGCTAGCTTCGTGCAACGCATTTTCTTTAAACCGTGGGTCTTCTCGAGGCAGATGAAATCCGAACTGGCGGCGACGATGCTGAGTTCGGCATCGGTGAGGAGGCGTTTGCCATCGCCAAACATCTGATAGATCGGCACCGTATCCCACGAGAACGGGGGGCGGCGATAGGTGACTGCCACTTCGGCAGCCTGCGCTGGGGGCGGAGTTGGGGAGGCGCTCTCCGCAACGGGCTGTTCGACCGCTTTGGGCGCCGGGGCCGGAGGTGTGCTTTCCGCAACGCGCTGGTCACACGCGGAAATCCCCAAAAAACAAATCCCCAAGCCCAATGAGGCGCAACTATACGAAAGAATAGAGGGAGAGGGTGAAGGACGAGGGTGTGTCATTTTTAGGTTTATCAAGGGAATTCTAGGTTTTTTTCGGGGTCTTGGAGGGAATTAAGGGCTCAGAGTGCTCTCTGTGCTCTTTGATTCACTTCGTTCACTCCTTCGGAGTTGCCTTCGGCAATCTATCTCCCTTTGGTCGGTTGTGGTTAATAAATTTCTTTACTTCTTTTCCAGTTCGAGCCACTCGATTTCTCCGACCTCGTTTTCGATATCCACGCGCACTTTGGCGTGGGCGAATTCGCGGGTGTAAATGTAGCCGTCTTGAACTGCGGGGCCTTTCGGTGGACCCAAGGGGCGGTCGAATTCCGCGGGCCGTGTCATCCAGACTTTGTTTTTCTTGCTGGCGACATAGCTATCGTGGGCGAGGAAGTAACTATGTTTCTCGGCACAAACAAGAAACAGCGACAGCAGATAATTGAAACGCTTGCTGTAATTATCATTTTTACCAAGCCCCTTGCGGATTTCGTCCGTTTTCTCAGGATTCAGGTCTCCCTCTTCGGTGTTCATTTCGGAGAGCCCGGCGGTGAATGCGATCATGAACCCCTCACGGGCCGCTTTCTGAAACGCCACCATGCCCCTGGCCACATTGTTTTTCTTCTGTTCAGGAGTTGCCGCGATTTCGAATCCCTCGATGTAGGAACCGTCGAATAGCTTGATCGCCTCCAACCCGTCGTCCTTGCTTTGGCCGGTGCGCAGGACATTGGCCAGCATGATCTTGTCTGGCCCTATCGCCTGCCTGGTTTCGCGCATCATGCCCTCGAAATCCTGCAAAACGGCCTCCTTTTTCTCTTTCCCAATGTCACGCATCAAGTAACCGCCCGAATAAATCTTGATCATTCCATCCAGAAACAAACCGTCGATCGCGGGATCGGCGCACATTTGCTTGGCATTCCCGCCCCACCACTCCCGCACCTGAGGGTTGGTCAA
>CAMDOJ010000180.1 GCA_945903555.1 Chthoniobacter flavus | reverse complement strand
TCTGAAGATCAGCAACACCTCTTCTCCGATTGGGACGCCCCAGGCGTGCGGGATTCGGATAAACAGGCTTTTTTAGACACCCTCCTCACCGCCCATCAATCCTACCCAGGCGGACTCACCGGCTACATTCATAATGCACGAACCCTCCTAGCTCAGGCTTCTTCTGGAGCCAACCCCTTTGAAGGCTGCACCCCCACACAGCCCGATCTGGTCGACCTCTCCGCTTTTGGGAAAGATTATGATCAAGCCGAAGCGCTGGGTCTTCGCTGCTTTGCGGATACTGCTGTCGTCCTCGTTGCCGGAGGCCTAGGTGAACGCCTCGGCTACCACGGCATCAAACTCGACATCCCCGTCGAGGTCACCGAGAGCACAAGCTACCTTGCCCATTTCGCTCAAGTCATCTTGGCCGCTTCCCACCGACTCGGTCGCAATATCCCCCTCGTCATTATGACCAGCCGTGAGACGAAGGAAGGAACGCGAGCCACGCTCGACGCGAATGCCAACTTCGGCCTCGCCCCTGATCAAATCACGATCCTCTGCCAGGAACTCGTCCCCGCCCTTTCGGATATCGATGCCCATCTCGCCTTAGAGGGAAAATACAACCTCATCCTCAAGCCCCATGGTCACGGCGATATCCACATGCTCCTGCATTCCAGTGGCACCGCTGCCAAGTTCGCCGCGGCTGGCGTGCGCTACCTGCTTTTCATCCAAGATACGAATGGTCAGGTCTTCAATGCCGCCATGGCGGCGATTGGGGTTTCCGAGTCGCACGGCTACGATTTCAATTCAATTGCCGTGAACCGCATCCCAGGCGAAGCCGTGGGCGGACTCGCGAAGTTGGAAAAACCAGGCTACCCGCCCTTCACCCTCAATGTTGAATACAACCAACTCGATCCACTCCTTCGCGCCACAGTGAGCCCGGAAGGCGATGTTCCCGACGAACGGGGCTTCTCCATCTTCCCCGGAAACGTCAATCTCATCGTCCTCCGACTCGCCCCCTATCTTCGCGTTCTCGAATCTTCCCGTGGCATCATCGCGGAATTTGTAAACCCAAAATTCTCGGACCCCGCGCGCACCAAGTTCAAAAAACCGGCACGCCTCGAAACCATGATGCAGGACCTCCCAAAACTCTTCACCTCGGGTGAAAAAACCGGCGTCACCGTTTTTGACCGCACATGGTGTTTCAGCGCCTGCAAGAACAACCTCACCGATGCCGCCGCAAAGGTCGCCCAAAATGGCCCTGCTGAAAGCGCATCCAGTGCAGAAAACGACTTCTACCTCACGGGCCGCATGAAACTCCGCGCCGCAGGGATGGAAGTGAATGATGCCACGACTCGAGTGATCCGCGGCGTCCCCATCACCCCCGGCCCACGCGTGATTCTTCGCCCCTCCTTTGCTCTCACCTTGGCAGAGGTGCGTGACCGAATTCAAGGCGGCCGAATTTCCGAAGATGCCACCCTCGTCCTTGACGGCGATATCCGCCTCGAAAATGTTAACGTGGATGCTGGCGCGGCACTCGTCGTCCATGCCGCACCAGGCGCGTCCGTCACAATCAAAGACGCCACCTTCTCCGCCAATCCCACTTTTGAGATTCAAGAACTCACCGACGCTGAGATCGCGTCCCCAGATGTGCCCGAGTATCTCCGCATCCGCGGCTACCGCATCACCAACCAAGGCGCAAAAATATTCACTATCACCCAACCAGGGAAATGGATCATCACCCCGCAGGGCGAAGTCCATTCCGCATAGGTTGGAAGCAATGGGGTGTTCGGGCGGATTCGGGCGGATTTGAATTGACCATTCGGCGCCTTTTGTCTTTAATCATTTGGATGAAATTACCCCTTTTTCCATTTTTGATAATAGCAACGTGCGTTGTTGGATGCTCCACAAGTCGCAATAATATGAGCACTGGCCACGTGTCACCCCCCCATGTAACGGACATTAATGCACACTTAACTCCAGGCGCGTATGTTGAAGGTTTTGGCGAAGTTAAAACTTTTGAACTTCTAGGATTGAAGTTTTCTGGGGGGACACAAAAGAGGGTCGGAGCTATAGGAAATGGACTTGATATAGAAACCCAAACGCCCATTCTTAACCCCATGCGATTGCTTTTTGATTCCCCAGCAAATGTCCAAGCTGCAGTCGATGCTGCTTATTACGATGCTATTGACAAGAACAACTCTGACGGAATTATTTCCACACGTGTTCAAGCTGAACTAACTGGATTCACGCTGTTTCATATAATTGGGTGGGGTACCGCGACAGCCAGAATTAACGGACGCGAAGTGAAAATCACGGAAGGCCAGCTATTTAGGTCATCACAAAATAACTCATCAAGTCAAGAATGGCAGAGGTCTCCCACAAATCTTCAATCTCGAACAAGGCAACCACTCCATCTGGCCCAAATAGGTAGGAAAGATGGAGCGTCTGGACATCAAATTGAGCATACATGCATTAGGCCAATAAATGGAAATTTATTCCATTGAACGGGTTTGAAGAAGTCTGAAATACGAGGATATGTGATTGCCGAAATGGTTCGTGCGATACACCACTTGGTTCCCTAGCGCCTCGTGCTCTCGTAGGCCTCTGCCCCACGGAAGGGTTGGTGAAAAAATCATCCTTTATGGCAGCGAGCACAAATCTCGGGCGTGCTAATTTGGCTCGGTACAATGTTGCGGATCAAGAAACACTTATCCAACACTTATCCACCTCGAAAATGTCAACGCGGATATCAACCGTCGCTTCGCTCAGCAGGCACCTTCCGGCACCTGCTCTGGCAAATCAAACTTGGATATCGGATCGCCCTATTGACCAAGAATGGTCACACGCTGCAGCAAAAATGGGCGCGGAGGATTTCCCTTGGTCTCCAAACGAATGTAGCGGGCCGTACGCCCTGGCACAGTGATTCCAGCATGAAATTGGGTTGGAAGAACGAGCCATTTTTCTTCCCATTTCGAGGCCTTCCAAAGTGTCTCCCACGTTGTTCCATGCGTAGAAATCGACATCATGATCCCTTCGGAACGGGCATCCCCTGGGTGGTTTTCGATGACAACCGCATTGATCTGCTTGGCTTCCCCGAGATCAATAGTGGCCCACGGATTTTCCTCAGCAGCAGTGTGGAAGGCAAATCCGGTCTTCGGACGCTCGCCCTTGAGAAGGAGAGGGCGGATTTCGGCATTGTCGTGCTCGCTGGTCGAGCTGGTGGTGTAAGTCGCATTCACCCCAAGGTCCCGACCGTATTCGGCCATGTTGTCCGAGATGATGCGGGCACGTCCGCAAACCAATCCGGCGGCGATCGGTTTATCGATGGTCAACTCAAGGACAGTCACCGGCGAAACCTTCTGAGCTTCTGCTATCGTGACTGAAAGTTCATTGGCGTCCTGCTGGAAAGTCACAGGTGTACCGTCAAGCGTCCGAGCCGCGAGGACCTTGTATGGAAGCGGGTCGAAAGCGATTTTTCCGCCTGCCGGCAACTGGTAGACATGAAGAAATAATTTGTTGCCTTTGTGGCAACTGCCACCCCAAGCGCCATTCTGATAAGGGCCGCCGCGGGTTTCATAGATGGCTTCGCCATACTTGGAGAGCCAGGAACCCATCGCTTTGGCAACTGCGGTCTCGGCATCGGTGAGTGTGCCATCGGGACGAGGGCCAAAGTTGAGTAGCAGGTTGCCGCCTCCCGTGGTGCAACTCACCAGCATTTTAATGCATTCTTCGGGGCTCTTGAATCCCTCCTCGCCGCGATACGACCAACCCTGTCCGACGTGGATGCAGGATTCCCACTGCTTCTG
>CAMDOJ010000179.1 GCA_945903555.1 Chthoniobacter flavus | reverse complement strand
GGCGCGAAAGATGCTATTTCGGAGGGTGTCTCCGGAAAAGTGACAGTGCAGTTCTCCCAAGGCCCGTAAATACCAGGCGAACCCCGAGCTCCAGTGGATTTCGCGGCCCTTGGGTGCGTTGTCCAAATGGGTGTAGCGCATTTGCCATTCGCCATTCTCGCCAAGGTGTTCGGCGTGATTGCACCACTCGTAACCGTCGAAGGCGATCTCGAGTAGCGGGACCGGCAGCACCTCTGTTGGTCGAGCATTTGGGCCATCCACCTCGCGGCAAAGTCGCACCGTGACGCTGTCGATCAGAAAGGCGTGGAAGAGAACATACCCGATGCAGGTCAATAAAATCGCGTAAAAACCTCCCCAAGCGAGAATCGTCTCCATGGGCACGGGCATGGGTGTTTTGACTGCGGGGGGGATTCGCGTCAGATCAGGGGAGACAGATGCAGCTTTGTTTTTTTCGGCCTGTTGTTTGCGGAATTTTTTAGAGGGCGACACGTGGATTTGAAGTTATATTTGGAGGCTCGCAATGTGAAGCGCAAAGTCAAAATAGGGGGCCTTTCCGAGCCTTTACGGGTGCTATGGACTTTGGGGGGAACGCGAGATTTAGGCTTCGGAGGAGAAGATCGACACAGGACAGAGCGACATCTATCGCCGTCAATCCTTCGCGATTCACTACGATTTTCACTCGATTCTCTTAGCCATTGAAAATGGAATACGGTGGAGACATGTGCCCGCTGCCCAAGCCGCCATTTTCATCCCTAAGACGGATGCGAATCCTTCCTGTCTCGCATTAGTAGAGCCTCGCAAAGAGTGAGCAGTTGCTGACGGATGGGAATGGCACGCTCAGCAAATCCGCGTTGCCATTTTTCGTATTCTGCCCGACCTGTGGCCGTCTCAATCGGGACAGCATCGTAGCCGTAGGCGGAAAGATCGTAAGGGCTGGCCTTCATATCAAGGGCTCGAATGTCTCTAGCCAAGTCAAACGCATCAGCCATGAGGTCGGATGGACACCAGGGAGCGAGTTTAAATGCCCATTTGTAGAGATCCATATTGGCGTGAAGACAACCTGGTTGATCGAGTTCTGGTGCGGTTTCACGGACGGGTTGAAGGCGATTGAGTGGGCTTGCTGCCGGAGTGAAAAATCGGAAGGCATCATAATGAGAACAACGCACGGGTAGGGCATCGACGACTGCTGCGATTTCCTGCGGGCTCAATCTTAGGGGCAGGTCCTCGTATCGATTCTCTTCAGTTTTATAAACCATCGCCCATTCGTGAATCCCATGGCATCCGAAAAAAGGAGTCCTGTTCGCCGTTAGTGTGAGAAAGCGGTAGAGCCACACCACGAAGGTTCGGCGGTTTTCTCCGAGAGGTTCCGCGGTGACTCCCATGGGCGTAGTGATATATCCGCTATAGGCGCTGTAGGTGGGCTCTGCCCCTTTTAGCACAATGCCAAGCCCTGGATGCCAGCGCCGAAGCAGCGATGGACGATTGGGATAATATTCAAAAAGAAAATCATCTACAGGATGTCGCTCGCCGCGTGACATGCGAGCCAATCTGGGAGCGCACCATGGATCGACACGGGATTCATGTGCCGACATCAAAGTCCTCCACTCCCTCTCTTCTAGAATTTTCACGCAGAGATTTAAGATGCGTGGACGAGATTACCTCAGGCTACCGAGAGTCGCTTCGCCAATAATTCAGAAAGATGAGCGCGAACGGGTGGTTCTTCGATCCTCTCAAGAAGAGAATTGAAAAAACCGTTCACGACGAGTCGGCGGGCTTTGTCGCGGGGAATGCCTCGGGCCTGCATGTAGAAAAGTTCGTCTTCGCTTACTGGGCCATTGGTAGCGCCGTGCGTGCAGCGAACTTCGTCATTTAGAATCTCCAAGCCTGGCATGGAGTTCGGATCGGCATCATCGCTCAGAATCAGATTACGCACCTTTTGATAAGCATCCGTCCCTTGGGCACCAGGCTCAACTTTAATGAGTCCTGCAAAAATGGTGCGGGAGCGGTCGTCGAGGGCGTTGAGATAAAGGAGATCGCTTGTTGCATGCGGGGCGATGTGGTCTTGGAGTGTGCGCTGGTCGATCTCGCGGGTGCCTTCCACGGGGTTGATGGAGTACATCTCGCTGCGTGAGCCTTCACCAATGAGGCGGCTGAGGCTCTCTCCGCGAATGAATCCTCCGCCGAAGTTCGCAATGAGTGCGGTACACTTAGCGTTGGCATCCACGTTTGTCGAATTGACGTGGAAAGCGGTTGTAGTCGTCGACCAATCCTGAACGGCGATATAGGTGAGCCGGGATCCTTTTTCCAAGTGGAGGTCGTTCACTCCACAAGCCATGGCAGTGAGCTTGTCAGCCGATTTGAAGTAATCCAACACAGTGACACTGCTGTTCTCTCCGCAAACGATGAGCGTGTGTGGGAAAATCGTGGCATTGTTTCCTTCAGCCCAATGAAAAATCTCGATTGGGAGAGTGACTGAGGTGTTCGCTGGAACGTAGAGAAAAGCGCCGGTGGACACGCGAGCCTTGTGTAGCGCAGTGAACTTGCTCGAACCAAGCGCAGCCGGTTGGGACATGAAGTGTTTTCGAAAAAGCTCTGTGTGGTTGGTTGCGGCCGTTTCCAAAGACTCAAAAATCACACCTTCCGGAAGTGATTGCGCGGATTTGTGGAGAAGGGCGTTGTTACCAAAAACCATTTTCGCAGCGAAATCACTGATTCCATTAGAGGAATTGATTAGGCGACCTTCAGCGGATACGGGAGCAGCATCCACGAAAGTGGATAGATCCAGCGGTTTGAGATTTGCAAAACGCCAGGCTTCGTGACGACGCGTTGGGGTAGGGGCCTGCTCGTAGTCGGCGAGCGCGGCTTTTTGTTCGGTGACGAACCAATTTGGCCAGTTTGAGCGGGTCGGAGCCACGTTTTCTTCAGTAAGTGTCGAGGTCATGTTGGTTGCAGCGAGCGGGATTTATCCGACGGACCCTTCCATCTCGAGGTCGATGAGGCGCTTGAGCTCGACCGAGTATTCCATGGGGAATTGTTGGACGAGGTCGTTGACGAATCCGTTCACGGCAAGACTCATTGCAGCACCTTCGGAAATGCCTCTTTGTTGCATGTAAAAAATCTGTTCGGCGCTGATCTTGCTGACCGATGCCTCGTGCTGGCAGGCGTTTTCTTTTCCACGAACGGTGATCGCAGGGTAGGTGTCCGTGCGGCTCTCGGTATTAATCAAAAGGGCATCGCACTCTGTGTTGTTTTTGCAACCTTTGAGGTGGCGGCCGACTTGCACCAGACCACGGTAGGTCGAGCGGCCAGATCCAAGACTGATGCTCTTTGACACAATGTTGCTTGTGGTGTCATCTGCTGCATGGACCATCTTGGCGCCAGTATCTTGGTGCTGTCCGTCTCCGGCGAGGGCGATGGAGATCACTTCACCACGTGCCTTGCGGCCCTTCATGATGACTCCTGGATATTTCATTGTCAGGCGGGAACCGATATTACAATCAATCCACTTGATTTCAGCTTCTTCGTGGGCAAGTCCGCGTTTAGTGACAAGATTGAATACGTTCTGTGACCAATTTTGAACAGTGATGTATTGGATTTTCGCACCCTTGAGAGCGACGAGTTCGACGACGGCGCTGTGGAGTGTGGATGTCTCAAATTTGGGTGCGGTACAGCCTTCCATATACATCACCTCACTGCCTTCGTCGGCAATGATGAGGGTGCGTTCAAATTGCCCAAAGTTTTCGGCATTGATGCGGAAGTAAGCTTGGAGCGGATGCTTCACCTTCACACCTG
>CAMDOJ010000178.1 GCA_945903555.1 Chthoniobacter flavus | reverse complement strand
ATCTGAACTTTGAGCCAAAAGCGAGGCAGCAAAGGAACCAAAGAATACCAGAAAAAGAAAATTTAGGCGTTTCTGAATCATACTAAATCCAATTATGACAGCTTCGCGGGATTGAGCGCAAGAAATTGACGTCAGCGAAGCCCCTCAATGGCATTTACAATATCTGTCTCAGTGATCTCGTTGGACACATAAGCCTCGCCTAACGCCCGCAACAAAACAAAGCGCACCGCACCAGCGTGGAATTTTTTGTCTTTGCGAAGTGCCTGCAGAATGTCCTTGGTCGTTATATCCGCAGGCAACTGCAGCGGCAGACGATAGCGAGCGAGCATCGAAATCAAAAGATCGGCATCGACCAAAGGAAGACCGGCCTTTTGAACGGAGAGGCGACAGGCAGCGACAAGCCCGAGGCTGATTGCTTCGCCATGCAGGAAGCGACCATAGCCAGCAGCGGCCTCGATCCCGTGCCCGATGGTGTGTCCGAAATTCAGAAGCGCGCGCACTCCCTTAGTTTCGAATTCGTCTTCGGTAACAATGGCCGCCTTGATAGCCACATTCCGAGCGACGAGCGAGGTCAAGTCATCAAGGTGATCCAGCATTGAGGGATCGCGGATAGCGGCGTGCTTGATAACCTCCGCAAGGCCTTCATTGAATTCCCGCTCTGAGAGAGTTGATAGAGTCGAGACATCTGCGAGCACGAGAACGGGCTGATGAAAAGCTCCGAGAAGATTTTTGCCGCCAGCGGCGTTGACCCCCGTTTTTCCACCGATCGAACTATCGACTTGTGCCACGATGGTAGTGGGGATTTGCACGAACGATATGCCTCGGTAATAAATCGCCGCAACGAAGCCGGCCAAGTCACCAATGACTCCACCGCCTAATGCAACAAGCAAAGCCGAGCGGTCCAGACCGGCCTCAATCATCGCATCACAGACGAAGGCGACTTGAGTCAGCGACTTGGAAGATTCGCCCGACGGCACCGTAATGATCACGACATCTAACCCCGACTCCTCCAAGGATAGGCGAACGGTGTCTGCATAAAGTGGACCGACGATCGAGTCCGTCACCAAAGCGCAGCGGGAGGCATTGGAAACAGCGCGTATCCTCGCGCCAGCGCACTTTAAAAGTCCAGAACCGACAACGACTCGGTAGGGATGGTCGGCAAGGGGAACGGGAACTTCAATAGCGTCGCTCATTCCGTCAGCATCCGAGACGCGCCAGCACGGCAGGAGCATCCTCTGCGATCGGAAAAAACCGATCTAACCGGACAAGTTGGAAGACCGCTAAAACTTTTTTCTGGAGGCCGAATAGGCCTAGCTTGCCGCCAAATGTGGCGCTCTCCTTGAAATACTCGATGAGCACAGCCAATCCACTGGAATCGATGTAAGTCGCTTCTGAAAAATCTACCAGCAAAACCGGGGGTTTAGCCGATGCAAACGCGAGGAATTGGGCACGCAGTTCAGGCACTGCATGGAGATCCAACTCACCAATGAGCTTGAGGGTGGAAACGCCATTCGTTTCCGAATTTTCGATCTTCATTCTTTTTTTATATCCGTTGCTTTCGTATCTGCAAAGCCAGTAATCGATAAGTAAATCCTGACCTTGCCATGAAAATCAGGCAGGCTAAAAAATAATAGTTTCCGTCTCTCATCCTTTTTTTAAATCATGAATCAACAAACCGTCCTCGAAAAAGCCCGTTCCGCATACCAACCTAAGCTGCCAGACGCTCTGCGCGCGTCCTCTCTCGCCGAAAAAATCCCGATGCCCACTTCGAGCGATGCCCAGATCCGCGCGTTGTTTCCAAGCACCTTTGATCTTCCCGAGGTCATCTTCACAAAGGGAACCGCTAGCGCTGAGGCCAAACCCATCCGAGCCGGTGTGATTTTATCGGGGGGGCCAGCCCCCGGCGGACACAACGTCATCGCCGGACTCTTTGATGCCATCAAAAGCATAAACCCGGAAAGCTCTCTCTTCGGCTTCTCCAATGGCCCGGATGGATTGATCAGCAATAAAGGAATGGAACTGGATGCCGACATGATCGCCCGCTACCGCAATACCGGAGGCTTTGACATCATTGGCTCCGGCCGCACCAAGCTGGAATCTCAGGAGGATTTCCTAAAGGCGATGGACACAGTGAAGTCCCGCAACCTCACTTCTCTTGTCGTCATCGGCGGTGACGACTCTAACTCAAATGCCTGCAAGCTCGCGGAGTTTGCAAGAGAACAGGGATCACCGCTCTGCGTCGTCGGAGTTCCAAAAACCATCGACGGCGATCTTCGTGGCGACAATATCGAAACGAGCTTCGGCTTTGACACAGCCTCCAAGGTTTATTCCGACCTGATTGGCAACATCCAAAGGGACGCCATTTCGGCACGGAAATACTGGCACTTTATCAAGTTGATGGGGCGATCCGCCTCCCACATCGCCCTCGAATGCGCACTTCAAACCCACCCCAATATCACACTCATCTCCGAGGAGGTGGCTGAGCGCGGACTCACCCTCAAGCAAATCGTCGATCAGATCGCCGATGTCGTCAGCCACCGCGCCTCACAAGGAGAAAATTTTGGCACGGTTTTGATCCCTGAAGGCCTCATTGAGTTTGTTCCCGAAATGGGTGCGTTGATGAGTGAGCTCAATGAGGTTCTGGCTGAACACGGCGACGCCTTCAATGTCCTCGAATCTCTTTCGAACAAGAGAGAATTTGTGACAGGGCATCTGTCCAGCACCTCCGCGACCCTTTATCGGAGCCTGCCGGACGACATTGCGAACCAACTCATTCTCGACCGCGATCCGCATGGCAACGTCCAAGTCGCCCGCATCGATACCCAGCGACTTCTCATTGACCTTGTTGAGTTACGCTTGAAGGAAATGAAAGCTGCCGGCACCTACAAGGCTAGCTTCTCTCCCCAACCTCACTACTTCGGCTACGAGGGCCGATGTGCTGTTCCTTCCAATTTTGATGCCGACTACACCTACACGCTCGGCTACACGGCCGCGCTCCTTCTGCGAGAGGATCTCACAGGCTACATTTGCTCCGTCCGCCACCTCACCCGCCCAGCGTCTCAATGGCAGGCGGGAGGTATCCCTATGTCCCGCATGATGAATATGGAACGCCGACATGGCAAAATGGTTCCCGTTATCAAAAAAGCCCTTGTGGAATTGGACGGTCCCGCTTTTAAGGAACTCGAAAAAAATCGCGACGCTTGGGCTAAGACCACCCAGTTCGCCTTCCCTGGCTCGATTCAATACTTTGGCCCATCGGAAGTCTGCGACCGCCCGACGATCACACTCGAGTTGGAGTCCGCCAGCCAATAGGATCAGATATTTGCTTGGGGCGGCGCTAATGGATTCGATGCTCCTTCTTGCCAAACCAATTCCTTGGACATCATCGCCTCACCATCAAAGTGGAAGTAGCCTGTGAAATGACCACCAGCGAGCATTCCAGGGAGCCAGTGGATATCATCAGCCCACATTTCATGGTAAGGAATCGAGTCCAAGGCCGTCCAGATGGGGAGGGCCTCATCGGTTTCCACTAAATCGCCCGAGTATTCCGTGGCAGTGAAAACCGTGCAGTGCAGGCTATATCCATCTGCAAACTGGAAATGCAACTGCCCCCGCTCCACGACCGCGCTGGGTACTAGACCCACCTCCTCCATCGTCTCGCGAATGGCACAATCTGCAGGAGATTCACCTGGCTCGATCCGACCACCAGGAGCATTTATTTTTCCCGCACCTAGTCCACGCTTCTTGCGAATCAGCAGGACATCCGTTCCTTTAAAAATAAAACACAACGTTGCTCGCTCACGCGGTTGCCACTGGCTCCAGAACTCGTTCATCAGAGGA
>CAMDOJ010000177.1 GCA_945903555.1 Chthoniobacter flavus | reverse complement strand
AGTCCCAGCCGCGATGGCTGCGATTCTTTCGGAGGATGATGGTCTCGATTTCCTTGGCCGAAAGTTGGCGGTCCTCATCGGCCACGCGGATGTAGGCGCGGCCGTGTGAGTAGTAGGGTTTCTCGGTGCCGGAAAAGCCGACGCGGATGAAGGCTTTCCCACTCAAGAGGACTTTGGATACTTCGGGAAAAATCTTGGGCTCGATGTGCGCGGCGATGGCTTGGGAGACCTTGCGGAGGGTGGTTTCAGTGACCTCCATGCCTACGGGTGTGCTGTCGTTTTTGATGCCGAACCAGAGTTCGCCGGCTCCATGCTTGTTGAGGATGGCGGCCAGGGAGTTCAGGCCCTCGCCAAGCTCGGCGAGGCTTTTCTTGAACTCGATGGTTTCGGATTCGTTCATTTCAGGGGTGAGATCAAATCCGGGCTCACGGGTTTTGGAGAGCCTCGTAGTTTCCGAGCACAGGCTCGCTGGGGCGAGTAATGATGGATTTTGAATTATGGATTTTGAACTCATTCAGCATTTTTCTCCGCCTCATAATTCCCAAGCACAGGCTCGCTGGGGCGAGTAATGATGGATTTTGAATTTTGGATTTTGGATTTACTCATTTTTCTCCGCTTCGAAATTTCCAAGAACCTCTCCGAGGACAACGGTGTAATTGAGGTTTCCATGATCGAGGTCCACATCAGGCAGAAAATCTTCATCCAGCGAACCGAGAAGCGCAGGCACATCGGATTCCTTCCATCCCGCGTCCTTCAGCAAAATCACGGTTCCTGCAACAGTGCCACTGGCGAGGTAGTGAAGATCAACGGCGGCAACATCCTTGCCCTCGCGCTGCGCGAGAAAGCGCTCGGATGAGGCCGTGCGGAGTGTGCGTTTCCAAGAAAGATTCATGATGTGAGGAGAAGTTTTGTGGCGGCGATCCCAACTGGAAGAGCAGCCAGGAGGACAAGGCAACCCGCGCCTGATTTGCGATAGCCAACTCCCGTCCCAGGGATGCTGAAGCTCGTATATTTTTTTCCACGCGCCGTTGTGCCAACGCGGAATCCACGACCACCGACAGAATATCCAATACCTGACTTGCTCAGATTCACTCTGAACGGGCCAAGATTAACAGATTTGCGGTAGGTGAAGCCCATGGGTGAAAGTTTTAAGAATCGGAGCGAAGCGGAGAAAGACTGCCGCAGGCAGCCCGAAGGGTGAAATTTAGTTTCATCAATTAAGTATTAAGTTTTCAGTTCGGGCGGTTCGAAGAGACGCAGAATTCTTCATGCTAGAGTAAGTTAAAAAGCGAAGCGAGAGGCTTTTTCTATGCGCATAAAACATCGGTTAATCATAAATGACATTCGGGTTCATTTTGCATGTTCGGTTGTGATCAATATCACTGGCCCAGTTCGCAAAACACAAACTCCTCCTGCTTAACAAAGACAGGCTGCAGGCGGTTCTGCGGGTGGATGCGATGGATGGCGGATTCGATGATGTGTAAGATTTTGGTGATCATTTCGGAGGTAAGCCCAAATGAGCTGGTAGAATATTTATGGAGGGGGCGATGTTTTTCCCGGTAACAGGGCATACACCCGTGAAGCGATCTCGAATGTGCGGACATGCAATGGGACGAGTTTTTCTTCCATCGGTTCCTGATAGCCGCCAGCGAGCACGAAGAAGAAGGGAATCGCGAGTTCCAGAGCGAGGGTCTCCATGACGAGGGCATCACGCCGCGCGAGTAAATCGCCGGACATCTTCGAACGGGACAACGGGTCGTCAATGTGGGGATCCATTCCTGCTTGGTAAATCACAAGACCCGGCCGCATTTCCGAGATGAGGCTCAAGGCCTCGTCGAGACAGAGGAGGGCTTGCACTTCATCACCAGCAGGCACTTTGCGGACGATAGAGCGAGGCCCCTCGAATGCGCCCATCGTAGAGCCGCAGATCGAGAAGTTGAAGAGGTTCGGGAGGGTTTTGGTGAACTGGGCGGTGCCGTCGCCTCCATGTTCGTCGCAATCGAGAACGAAGACATCCAGATCTGGATGCAGTGCCGCAACCAAAGCGAGGCCATTGAAAGTGCAGAAGCCCCCACCATTCCGTGGAGCCGCGTGGTGGAACCCCTGAGCCACATTGGCGGCGATGCCGTCCTCCAGTGCCATGCGCGTGGCGAGCAGGTTGCCGCCATTGATAGCCAGCACGCCATCACGATAGGCCTCGCTCCAGAAGCCGAACGCGCATTCGCTCAAAGGTCCGTTGCCTGAGAGGATGCTCTCGACATAGGAGTGGCGGTGGATGCGCTCCAGATCGGCTCTGGAAGCAGGCTGAGGTTCCACAAGAGTGGCAAATCCGGCATCGGTCGCTTGCTGCGCCACAAGTGGAAGCTTCCGCATCGAGGGTTGTGGAGTCTTCGCGTAGTAGGACGCGCTGAAAGCGGTGCGGATGGGATGTGGAGTGGTGGTTTGTTTCATCCAGCTCATTCCTCCCCCGTTCCGGTATCGCGGCCGAAAAAGAAGAGCCAGTCGTTGATATCGAGATCGAGTGGAAGGCCTGAGTTTGCGGTGAGGATTTGCCTCCAACCATCATAAGTGTCCTTGCGTCCGGTGTGGTAGGCTAGTTTCTCGTAGGCTTCGGTGAGGCTCTTGCGAAGATCGTTCCGGATCATGATGTCACCACCTTGTTGGTAATCCCTCATTTTCGGCGAGGCATATTGGAGGACGGACTTTTCGTTGACCTCGATCCCATCGGCCTTGATTTGGGTGACAATATCTTCACGCCTATCGTTCCAGAACGCATGGCGCTCGTCGTGGTATTGGATTTTTTGTTGAACCGCTTCGGCAAGTTGCTCGGCGGTGTATCGGAATTTCCATTGGTCTCTTAGCATAGGATGTGTGGTTTTTGGTTGGGTTGGACTGCGGGTGAGGAATGGGATGTCTGCCTCTCAGCGAATATCGATGCGGATGTTTTTATTGAGTTCGTTGAGCCGGTGCTGGAGGCAGGCGATCGTCGCGAGGTCGGGCGCGCGCACATAGGTGAGGTTCGACCCCGGTCGGTCGCCCTCGATAAAATTAAGTTCTCCGAGCGGGTCGCTTGGGCGATCGATGGTCTCGGGGCAGAGCGGTAGGTCGTTGAGATAATGATATGCGAGCGCCATGGGGCTTTCGCGCATCTCAAAATCCCACTCCATGTAATGCTCCAAGGCTCCGCCATCGATGGGCTCGCTCAATGGCACTTCCGGTTCCTCCTCTCCCTCCGAGCGGTCCCAGCCGAAGTATTGCTCCAGGAAGTCGGCCCGCTCGTCGTCGTCGTTCATATTCACACTTCGACTGTCGATGAACTCTTCCCAAGTCGGGACGGGGGGCTCGGCATCAGGATCGCCAAAATGCAGTGTGTAGTCGCCGTAGTCGTAAACGGCATAAAGGATGGAAGCGTTCTTGGATTGCGGGGGGACAATGAGAGGCTGCCCGCCAAGCACACAGGTATCCCGGATGAGCCGTGCAATGGGCGCTGGAATAAGGACCGAACCGGCTGCAAGGCCGCATAGAGAAAGGAAATCACGTCGTTTCATATCGAAGAAAAACGTGAATCCCCCGAGGAGACAGGACAACGCGGCGACGTGTCATAGGTAGACCGCAGCGTGTCATAGGATCCGGATGAAAAATCGCACCGCGGCAACTTGTCCTGCCCAATTGGTGCAAGCGTGAATCGTGATTTTTGCTGAATGAAAAGGAACTCGCTCTGCCATGCAGAAGAGCCTCTGGATTGGCTCTGCGGGTGAATGCGATTCATGACTGTCTCGATGGCGATGAGGATTTTTGTGATCATTTCGCCAGCAACCCTAACAACACTGGTTGGACATCTACGGGGGGAGGAGAGAAAAAATCTGAAACTGGAAAC
>CAMDOJ010000176.1 GCA_945903555.1 Chthoniobacter flavus | reverse complement strand
GAAAGTGCAAGTGATGATCGTTCGAGATCTTTTTCCTATACATTGCCGGGAAGGTTGCGTGCTGTTCAGGAGGGCATTCGGAATCGTGGCCAGCGCCTGATCGAGGCTGCTGCGTGGGATGTCACGGATGCCGATCAGGCCACGGAATCTCTTCGGAGATTTCTTCAATCAAGCCTTATCCGAGAGGATACAAACCTTCAAAATAAGCCATGACCGAGGAGCCTGATGATCTGAAAAAAGGGCTTGGCCCGCGCAAAAATAAAAGGTTCAGCCGATCCTTGGATTCCGAAGTCAACATCGAGGATACCTCAAGGAGAGATGATAAGAAGGCCTTTTTGCCGGATTACGATACCGATGAGGTGCCTGTATCTCGGCGTGAGCGATTCCTCGAAGTGCTTGCGGACACTCGAGTCCGTATCGTTCTTGGAGCTCTCATCCTTGCTGTTCTTTTATGGGTGGTGATCCCGCCGATTTACGGTGCACTCAAACTTCGCCGGGCCAAGGTTCTTATGGCTCAATCCACGGCTGCCTTGGAAAAGAATAACGAGAGTGAGGCGGTTTTGTATATGAGGCGGGCTCTTTTGATGGCTCCTCAAAACGCGGATGTCTTTCGCCGCACGCGACTATTAGATGCTCGCATGGGCGATCCTTCCTCAATCAACGTTCTGGAAGTCCTCGCTCAGAAAAACGAGGCCACGTTGGATGAGTTGCTGGCCTTGGTCGAAGAGGCCATTAAATCGGGAAATAGAAAAACCGCACGGTCCACATTTAATAAAATCACCGGCAAAAGAACGGTGGAAATGACCATCTTGGAGATGAAGTTGCTTTCCATGGAAAATAAAATGCCCGATGCGATTGCTCTGGCAAAAAAAACCATGCCCGAACTGGATATGGCGGATGCAGAAAAAGTCCGGCTCGCGTTGGCCTCATTGATCTTGAAAACGGATGCCCGTTCGGCGGAGAGCATCTTGATGCCGTTGGCTGGATCTCCAAGTTTCAGCGGTATCACCGCCATTCGATTGCTCGCCAATCATCAACTTGGCGGTGGGAAGGGAGGTGGTGCTCTTGCTTCGAGTCTTGCCGAAAAATTGGCATCGCACCCGTTGCGGAGCGCCAATGACGCGCTTCTGATCGCGAGTCTTCGCATCCAAGAGAACCCCGCAATAAAGCAATCTGTGATAGAGGAACTCCGTCGCCTTCGGGTGGATGGGACACCTGATGAGGATTTGGAGTTCGCCCGCTGGCTGAACCATCAGAAGGCCTTCCAGCAAGCAGTTGACTTTATCAGCAAGGATCGAGCGATGTCTGCTTCTCCTTGGCTTCTCATTTATCTCGATGCCATGGCCTCGCTGAATCGCTGGCAGGAGATTTTCGTGCTGCTTGAGACCGAGAGTGTGGTGGGCATGTCAGATACACTTCGATCCCTTTTTTTAGCGCGTTCGGCAGAAAAATCAGGAAATCAGGAGCGGGCAGGGGAGTGCTGGCGTGATATGCATCGCAACCTTGTATATGAAAAACCGGAGGTGGCTTTTTTTGTCGCAGCGTATATCATGAAAATGGGTAATGGGAATGAAGGCATTAAGGCTTTTTGGGCCCTCGCGCGACGACAGGATACAGCGATACAAGGGTTTCTTGGATTGATTCGTTTTTTTCCAAAGAACGCATCTGCCACGGAATTGCTGCCGGTTTACTCTGAAATGTTGGAGACCTTTCCCAATATTAAAGAGGTGCGCTTGGATTACTCCTATCTTTGCTTGCTCGCCGAACACAATGTTTCCGAGGCGGCAGAAGTGGCTATTGAGTTGCTTCAGGAAGACCCTAACTCACTCGCGGCTCTCAGCGTTGCGGCTCTTGGCTACTATAAAATCGGAGAAATTACTAAGGCGGCGTCCCTCTATGATGGGAAGAAGATCCTGTGGAAGGGGGCCCCAGCTCCTTGGAGGGTTGTGCGCGTAGCTGTGCTTGTCGCTCACGGTCGCAAGAAGGAGGCGGAGGAATTGGCTGCGACTATTGATCTTTCGAAACTGCGTCCAGAAGAACGCAAACTGCTGGAGCAACAAAATCCCAACAAGCCATCAGGAAAGGGAGTATTTCGCTCCAATATCCGGCACAATGACCTCTGCGCCCTCTAATTCCTTGAAGAGAGCCAGCTGAAACCACTCAAGCGCGGGTCTGTCTCCATGGACGAGGACGATTTTTGAGGGGCGAAGAAGAAGGACATAATTGCGAAGCATATCGCGATTTGAGTGAGCACTGAAGCTGAATTCCTCGACGCGGCAGCGCAAGGGCACGGGTGGAAGGTCCTTGTCGAGGACAACGACATCACCTTGCTTGGCCTTGCGGAGTTTGCCAGCGGGGGAGTCTGGATCCGAGTAGCCTACAAAAAACAAGTTTTGCGATGGATCGGCCAAGACGTGGCGGGCAAAAATATTGGAAAGGGTGTGTTCCGTCATCATACCGCTTGAAAGCGCGTAGATACACTTTTTGCGGGGTTGTGCGGTTGATATCTCTCGACCTGAAAGCACGTATGGAGCCATTTCATCTAGGAGTTGCAATTCCTGGTGGCTGCGCGGTGAAGTAGCGGCAAAGGCATCGTAAACGGTCGTGATTTTCACGCTTAGACCGCCGATATAGATCGGCAAGTGGCCGATCTCGCCGCGCAAACGCATTTTCCAAAGCATCGCTAGGAGTTCTTGGGATTTGCCTAAGGCGAATACCGGGATGGTCAATGATTCTCCTCTCGATATCACGTCTTTGACGGCTTTGGCGAAGCGTTCCTCCTCCCCTGCACGAGTAAAGCCGACAGGTAACGGAGAGTCACCCCGCGTCGTCTCCATAATCAAATAATCGACTCCACCTTCAGGAAAGTCGGCACCAGTCATCAACGTCTGATTTTCAAAATTCACATCACCTGTATAGAAAAGCGATTTGCCTTTGTAGGTGATGAGGACGCCCACGGAACCCAGAATGTGCCCTGCATTGAAAAACTCAAACGTCACCTCGTCATCGTTGTCCGAACGTTCACCCGTGAGGTTGTAGCGTTGCCTGAGTCCGCAGTGGATCCAATTTTGAGCGCAGAGATCTACGCCTCGATGGGTGTAGAGGGGATACTCCATCAGGCCGAGTTCCTCTCTTTGACGCATCATCACATTCACTGAATTGTGTAGCATGATCGTGGCAATGGCTGCCGTGGCGGGGGTCATGAAAATGGGGCAGCGCTGCTCCTGTCTTGTCACCACAGGCAATGAGCCGATGTGGTCCTGGTGAGCGTGAGTAATAATAATGGCATCGACCGTCCCAGGTGGCAGGGAGCGTAAGTCGGGAGTGGATGTGATGCCGTCGACCTTGGGATCTGAGCCCGCATCGAGGATGATATTCTTGCCTCCCACGTTCAGCCAGTAGCAATTCGATCCGATTCCTGTGTGTCGCGTGAGGTTTACAAATTCCATGTGGAATGAAAGTGGTGGAGTGGCCGTTTTTGCTCAATGAAAATCACGCAAAAACATAGGGCGGGCCTATTGGCAGGTTGACTCAGGCACGGCCTCGTCGGCATCGATGTAGTCGAACATGGTCTGGATATCGTTACGATTTTCGAGGGAACTTTCCTTTTTGCGGCGGATGAGGGTTTCCGACAACTCGTCATTCCAGCCGCGTTTCGTCATGAAGCCATTCCAGATTTCGATTTGCTCCTCGTTTGGACGTTGGCCACTTTGGAAACACCATTCAAGCACCTCCTCATCTGAGCCTCCTTCAACGATCCGAGCACAGATCGCGTTGTAGTCGACTCCGAGAAAGGCCGCGATTCGCTCGTCGAATCCTTTTCCGAGGTTGGCATGCAACTCCGTGTGAAGCTCACCTGCAGCCATGAGACGGATTTTGTC